>JAYSOL010000001.1:0-3416 GCA_043723045.1 Gammaproteobacteria bacterium
GCCGGCGTCTATGCGACGGATACCATCAGCAAAGTCACCAACACCACCAAAAAGGATATGGCCAATCTGGTCCCCCACATGGGTCCGGGTTGGGAGAAATATTCGGCGAAAACCGCCGACCTGTTCGAGGCCTGGCGCGACCGGGGCAGCAGCTACATCGCCTCCGCCGCCACGGCGGTCGGCGAGTGGTTGCGACAGGCCGGCGCCAAAACCGAGCGCCAGGTTTATCGCAGCGGTGAAGTCACCTATAGCGGTATGCTCGAATGCAACGCGTGCCAAAAAAGGATAGCGCTGGAGACGGCCGCGCATGTCCCTCTGTGCCCGGCATGCCGGAATGCGGAGTTCCACCGCGTGCATACGTCGGAATAGGCAGAGGCGGTGCCAGCCTGGTGAGCCGCCACGGGGGTAAACCGGCGCGGGCGCAGTTGTAGGTTGGGTTAGCCCAAAGGGCGTAACCCAACAAAACCCCGCCTACGCAGTGGGAGCATCGACCCGGCTCCATCTTCGGCTGCAGCGAAATGTCGGGTTACGCTGTGCTCTTGTCCCCGCAAAGTGGCCCTCATTTATGGGCCATGGGGGAACCCGACCTACAATACTTTTTCTGGGGCAAATAATCCGCCGCGGCGTGTCTCGCCGCGAGGCTAAACAAGCCCGTTTCTTTTCTTTAGATACTGCTCGAACTCCGCCGCCGGCAACGCCTCGCTGAACAGAAAGCCCTGCACTTCATCGCAGCCGGCGTCGCGCAAATACGCGAACTGTTCCTCGGTCTCCACGCCTTCCGCGATCACGCGCAGCTTCAGGCTGTGTCCGAGGGTGATGATCGCGTTGGTGATGGCGGTATCGTTCTCGTCGGATGACAAATGGCGGATGAACGACTGATCGATTTTGAGTTTGTCGATGGGAAAGCGTTTGAGATAGCTGAGGGATGAAAACCCGGTGCCGAAATCGTCGATCGACACCTTGACCGACATCTCCCGCAGCCGGTGCAGTGTCGCCGTGGTGTGGTCGACGTCCTGCATGGCGTCACTCTCGGTGATTTCGAGTTCCAGGCAGCCCGGCGGCATGCCCGTTTCAGCCAGGATATCGGCTACCAGCTGCGGCAGATCCTGTTGGTGAAACTGGCGCGCGGAAATGTTGACGGCTATGGTCATGCTGCCCAGGCCCTGATCCATCCATGCCTTGTTCTGACGACAGGCGGCGCGCAACGACCACTCGCCGATAGGCAAAATGATGCCGGCCTCCTCCGCGAGGGGGATGAAGTCGCTCGGTGGTATGAGGCCACGATCAGGATGCCGCCAACGCAACAGTGCCTCCATGCCGATGACCCGGCCAGTGCGGGTGTCGATCTGCGGCTGGTAGTACAGATGCAACTCGTCGAGCTGGTTGGCGTGCCGCAGGTGGTTCTCCATGGTGAGCCACTCGGCGGCGCGTATGTTCATATCCTGGGTGTAGCACTGGAAGTTGTTACCACCCTGCTGCTTCGCCCGGTTCATGGCGGTATCGGCATTTTTCAACAGGGTCAGGGTATCCAGACCGTCGAGCGGATAGATACTGATGCCGGTGCTGCAGGACACGTAAAGTTCGCGTCCACCGACATAGAACGGGTTTCGCAGAGCGGTCAGAATCTTCTCTGCCATGAGGATGGGCGCCTGGCCGGAGGCGAACCCGGGGATGAAGATGGCAAACAAGTCCGCCTCGAAGCGGTAGAGACTGGCGTTATTACAGATGTGTTGGCACTCCTCCATCAGTCGTCGCACCCGCCCGGCCACGGCCCGCAGCAGGTCGTCGCCGACGTCGTGCCCGAGACTGTCGATGATCACCTTAAAGCGGTCGAGGCCCAACAGCAGTATGGCGGCGCGCATGCCGCCGCGATCGTGTGTCGGCAGGGTCTGATCCACATGTTCCTTGAACAGGCGCCGATTGGGCAGGCCGGTCAAGGCATCGTGGTAGGCCTGGTAGACGAGGTTGCGCTCGGCGATTTTCCGTTCGGAGACATCGGATATATAGACATGGAAGAGGCGCAGATCGGTGAGCGCGTGGATATGGCATTCGAGTTCGTGTTCGTCGATGCTGTATTGCCAGAGTGCCTGCTGCGCGCCCGATTGCCACAACGCATCCAGCCGATGCTGCAGATCGGCCGGCAGCAGCGCCAGGGGGTCGTGGGCATCCAGCCCGATGGTGCGCAGGAGTTCGGTAGCACCCGGATTTGCATACAGCAGTGCGCCGTTGCGTGCGAGCCGCAAGACCGGCAAAGGATTTCTTTCCGGGAACATGGCCAGTGCCGCGCGTTCGGCCTGTTTCGACAGATAGGCGTTGACGAAGTAGCCGGCAAGCAGGCCGAGAAAAAACAGACCGACACTGACGGCGATGACGGCCACGTTTATCTGCGAGATCATGCCATTGCTGCCGCGCTTTCGGCACCGGGATAATCGGCGCCTGCGGAAACAGCCGCATTCAAGACGGGGACAATCAGATGTATGCCAAGGACTCTCTTACGTATGTCTAATATCATCCGTGTGACCCCGTTGTTGTATGGCCCCGCTGTGTGGCGACGTGGCGTTTGTTTGCCGTACCGCAGGGGGCAGATTATTTTACGGTAGCGCGTTCGCCTAGGGAAACAGACCTGGCCACGGATCGGAGGTTCCCTAACGCAGGTGGAGACGGAACCCGTCAGCGCTCAGGCGGCGGACCCGGGCTGCGTGCTTAGCGACCCGACCCAGAAGCTCAGGTCTTTGTCGAGAAACTCCTCCACCGGCATATAGTGTGAACCGTCGCAGGAAAAGGTCAGGCCGAGCATGCCATTCATGACGTTGAGCGAGCCGGAGCGCAGGTAGATGGTGTCGTCGGCAAAGCGCAATGCCTTCAACTGCTGCAACACCGCGCGCACCTGTGGCGGTCTGGTTTTTGCATCCTTGCGATAGGGGTGGAGCGGATAGGCCAGACACAGTTCCGGGTCGATGATCTCCTCGACACCATGGATACGATAGTTGTACGGATCGTCCAGCAGCCAGAAGGAGCAGCGGCCGCTGGAGAAGTGAATCTTGCAGTGGAAAATACCGTGGTCGCACATCAGTGTCGCGATCTGCTCCAGCACAGCGTCGATGTGTTCATCCAACAGACTTTGTGTCCGGGTCTGCATGAACACCGTGCCACGTACCGCGGGATCGCCGCGGAACTGCTGCCAGTGGAGCACCGGTGCGCTCAGCTTCGCGTCCTGCAGCAGATCGTTCACGGCGAAGTCCGCGGCGATGAAGCCGAGTAGTTCGTCGTTACGGCTGACCGCCTGCAATGCGGTGACGCATTGCTTCTGGGTATAGATGCTCTGGTAGACCGAGGACAGCATGATGCCCTTGAACGGCAGATTGTTTTTCAGATAGGGCCGCGACGACAGGTCGGCGCCACGCCACGCGTCGTCG
>JAYSOL010000002.1:0-1536 GCA_043723045.1 Gammaproteobacteria bacterium
CGGTTCGGCCGGTCTGGTCTTGTCATTGTTGGCGGCCGGCATACAGCAATTCCATATCGATCTGCACCCCCAATACCTAGACCATAATACGCTCTACCATTTAATCCAGGCGCTGGCACTGTGGCTGTTATATCTTAGCGCACGGCGGTTGTTGCGCCCGGCACCGGCGGGGTGAATAAAAACTTCACTCTTGAGGATTCAGCCGTTCGGACGCTGCGTGCTACCGCAGAAGGCTGCCAGCAACCGATCATGCATCCACAGAAAGCTTGTTGGGCTGAGAGTGTCCACCTGGTACTTGCGTGGCTTAAGAGAAGCAATAGGATTGGCGGCCTTGTCAGTGCCACCATCCACTCGTAGGGCAGTGCCGTCCGCGGGCGTGAGCCGCAGGGCGCCATCCAGCAGATACAGGTTCCAGGCATCCCGAATTCCGCGTTCCAGCAGACGCGTGCCGGCGGGCGCCGTGTAAATCAAGCCACCGGTGCCGAGCTGAGCAAGAGCTGCGTCATCGAGCCCACGGAACTGCGCAAAAAAGCGCAGCCGTTTCACGTCCGCCAACTGCGGTGGCTGCTTTAGCCAACGTTCAATGGTTTCTACTTGTTCAGTCTCGTGTAAACGGTCTACATTCGCCTTGGGCAAGGTGATGGCACCATTGGCCAAGGCATTCTCGCTGGTCCCCAACGACAACGTCGAGTCACGACGCTGATCCTTGCGGATTAAACCCCGACGCAGCTTATCGATGAGCGCCACAACCGCAGGTGCGGCACGCTGCGCGACTGGAATGGTCGCGGCTATATTGAGGACATCGATGACTGGGTTATCTCGCTCCTGTTCACCAAGTTCGCGGCCGATTGCCGAGGCACGCTCACCCAGCGTAGCCCCGGATCAAACAATACGGGGCAATAAACCGGGACCTGCGCTGCGCTCTCGCGTCGGTAGTCGAGCAACATTTCCATTCCGCGGTACGCACTCATTTCCCGGCTCTTCTGCTGGAAAGCGGTAAGCTCGGTGGCGGCACGTCCGCTGGACGGATAGAGCGCGCGCACCGTGGAGTTCTCAAGACTAAAAGTGAGACGGCCCCATGCTCGCGGTTGGTACGCGTTGTAGAGAATAGCGACGCGGTGGCCACCGGGCTGCTTACTATCCACATAGGCCTGTAAAAAGGCGCGGGCGTGCGCGGCGAAGGCCCGCGATAACACTTCGTCGATATGCAACTGTCGTTGCGCATCGTATATCCCGAGTTGCCCATTTGCCGTTAGTACATAAAGTCCCGTGGGAAGCTCAGACAGAACAGTGGTCACGTGCATACGATCTCCTCCACACAAGTGTAACAAGAACCGTCCGACGGTTAACTACAATTGGGCTTTCCCGGTATTACCGAAGTGGTAAAGTGACGGGATGATACCGCGAGCGATGGAAGTGCGCATCCCCGAACTGGTCGCCCATCGTGGCTATCCGCAACATTATCCGGAAAATACCTTAGTCGGTATCGATGCCGCCATTCGTGCCGGTGCACGCTACATTGAAGTGGATGTGCAG
>JAYSOL010000003.1:0-14941 GCA_043723045.1 Gammaproteobacteria bacterium
CCTCAAGCACCAGCGGATGCATGCCGAACACCTGACCGAGTTTTTCCAGCACCGCCACCTGACTCAGTCCGTACACACTTATCCAGCACGGGGTGGCGCTCTCCTTGTATGCCACCAGGTCCTCCACCGTGGCGACATCTTTCTCCATAAAGTGGTCCGCAGCAAATTGCATAACCGCGATGCGCAATGTCTCGCCGGTCTGCTCGCCGGTGTGCACCAAGGTGCCGGGCGGCAGGCCGGCTTTTCTTGAACGTTTCTTGCTGAACTTCGGCATAACCTCTCCTGGATGGCAAAACCCCGTTGGGGTGCGTCGCCTCTCAACGACGCCGTTGGGTGAAAAATAGTGAACGAATATGCGCCAGGCCACCCGGGGCTGTCAAAATAGCGCTTGGGCGGCCGGCGGCGGAATGACCCTTGAGACAGCGCCCGCCTCCGGAGCATTGTTGTCGAGATCGACTAAAGGTATAACAATGTCTGAACAGGCGTGTAGCCCGAGTCAGCCCGTCATTATGGATACCTCTGCCGGTCACGGCTCCGCACATGACCAAAGCGGCGCGACACGGCCAGACGCACAGCGCAACAAGGAGAGCATATGGAAATCGGCATCGTTGGCTTGGGGCGCATGGGCGCCAATATGGCGCGACGTCTGCGGCGCGCCGGCATGCGCGTCACCGCGTTCAACCGCAGCCATGAGGTCACCCGGGCACTGGCGACGGAAACCGGCCTCAGCGCGGCCGACTCCCTGGCGCAACTGGTGACGCAACTCAAGACGCCGCGCGTGGTCTGGCTGATGCTGCCGGCGGGTGACGCCACGCAACAGGCCATCGATCAGATCGTTCCACTGCTGTCCGCCGGCGATATTCTGGTGGACGGCGCCAATGCTTTTTACAAAGACTCCATGACGCGCGCCGCCGCCCTCGCCCAACACAAGATCCGCTTCATCGACGCCGGCGTCTCCGGCGGCGTCTGGGGTCTGGAAAACGGCTACGCGCTGATGGTGGGCGGCGAGCCGGCGGCGGTGAAACACATCGAACCCCTGCTGCAGGCCCTGGCGCCCTCCACCGATAGCGGCTGGCTGCACTGCGGCCCACACGGTTCCGGTCACTTCGTCAAGATGGTACATAACGGCATCGAGTACGGCATGATGCAGGCGCTGGCCGAGGGGCTGGCACTGCTCAAGGGGCGCGATGACTTCGCCATCGACCTCGCCGCCGTCACCGAAATGTGGCGCCACGGCAGCGTGGTGCGCTCCTGGCTGCTGGACCTCACCGCCGAATTCCTGCAGTACGACCAGTCGCTGGACAGCATCGAACCGTTTGTGTCGGATTCCGGCGAGGGCCGTTGGACCGCCCTCGAGGCGGTGGAGCAAGGCATACCGGCGCCGGTCATGAGTCTCGCCCTGATGATGCGTTTCGCCTCCCAGGGCAGGAATGATTTTCCGGCCAAACTCCTGGCGATGATGCGCAAGGGCTTCGGAGGTCATGCGGTGCGCAAGGACGGTACGGCATGAACGCCGATGACATCAACTACCCGTGCAGCTTCGTCATCTTCGGCGCCACCGGTAATCTCGCCTCGAACAAACTGTTGCCGGGGCTCTATCACCTCGACGCCGCCGGCCGCCTGCCGGAGACCCTGCACTTCATCGCCGTGGCGCGGCGCCCGTGGAGCCATGAGGAATGGCAGGCGCATATGCTGGGCGTGCTGCGCGAAAACCTGGGTGAACGCTTCAACCCGACCGTATACAAACGTTTCTCCCGGCGCTTCCTCTACCAGCAGGGCGACGTCCACGACATCGAGGCCTATCGCGCGCTGGTCGCGACCTTGAGCCGGCCCGAGGTGGGCAGCTGTACCAATGTGGTGTTCTACCTCGCGATCAAGCCCACGGAATTCCCTGCGGTGGTGACCAACCTGGATAAAGTCGGTTTAAGCAAAACCAACGGACGGCACCGCATCGTGGTGGAAAAACCCTTCGGCGAGGACATCGAGAGCGCGCACGTGCTGAACAGCCTGCTGCACAAACATTTCGACGAGGATCAGATCTACCGTATCGATCATTACCTCGGCAAGGAAACGGTGCAGAACCTGCTGGTGTTCCGCTTCGCCAATACCCTGATCGAACCGCTGTGGAACCGCAACTTCATCGACCACGTGCAGATCACCGTGGCGGAGGACATCGGCATCGGCAACCGCGCCGATTACTATGACAAGACCGGCATGCTGCGCGACATGCTGCAGAACCATCTGATGCAGCTGCTCACGGTGGTCGCCATGGAGCCGCCACCGGCGTTGGAGGCGGATGCCCTGCGCGACGAGAAGGTCAAGGTGCTGCGTTCGATACGCCCGATCTCGCGCCGTTCGGTCCACGCCCACGCGTTCCGCGCCCAATACCGCGGCGGCGTGATCCACGGGCAGGCGGTGCCGGGTTACCCCCAGGAGCCCGGGGTGGAGGCCAATTCCGTCACCGAAACCTATGTCGCCGCCAAGTTCTACATCGACAACTGGCGCTGGCGCGGCGTGCCGTTCTACCTGCGTACCGGTAAACGCCTGGCCAAACAGACTTCGCTCATCGCCATCCGCTTTCGCCATCCACCGCAACAGCTGTTCCGTGAAACGCCGGTGGAGACCCTGGCACCCAACTGGATACTGCTGTCGCTGCAGCCGAACGAAAGCATGCACATGGAAATCCATGTGAAAAAACCGGGCCTCGACATGGACACGCGCGTGCTGCAACTGAATGCCAGCTACCGCGTGTCCGACGAAGCGCCCCTGGACGCCTACGAGGCCTTGCTGTTGGACGTGATCGAGGGCGACCGCACCCTGTTTATCCGCTTCGACGAAGTGGAATGGGCGTGGCGCGTGGTAGACCCGATACTGAAATACTGGGCGCAGGAACGTGAGTTCATTCACACCTACGCCGCCGGCAGCTGGGGTCCGGCCGAGGCCGACCGGCTGTTCGACAGCGAAGACCAGGTGTGGCGCAATGAACTCTGATCGCGACACGGCGCCACGACGGCCCGGCATAACACTCCGTGAGTAAGCTACTGGCGCCGCAGCAATGTCGCTGGCACCTGTACGCCGACGAGGAATCCCTGCAGGAGCGCGCCTGTCACATCATCCTGCGCCATGCCCATCAGGCCATTGCCCGCCATGGCGAGTTTCGCATTGTGCTGTCCGGTGGCAACACGCCGCGCGCGCTGTACACCCAATTGCGCCACGCGCAAAGCCAGTGGCGTCACTGGCACATTTACTTCGGCGATGAACGCTGCCTGCCGGCGGACCACGCGGAGCGCAACAGCGTCATGGCGGACAAGGCCTGGCTGCGCCACGTCGACATTCCCGCGGACCAGATCCATCCCATCCCCGCGGAAAAAGGCGCCGCGGAAGGCGCCGCCGCCTACAGCGAATTGCTGCACGCCGCCGGTCCGTTTGATCTGGTGCTGCTGGGCCTGGGGGAGGACGGCCACACGGCCAGCCTTTTTCCCGGACACGACTGGGGCACTGAGGCCGCAGCACCAGCGGCGTTGGCGGTGCAGGCCGCACCCAAACCCCCCGCGCAACGGGTATCCCTCAGCGCCTGGCGCTTGAGTCTGGCGCGCCAGGTGCTGTTTCTCGTGGCCGGCGCCAGCAAGCGCCAGGCGGTGACGGACTGGCGCCACGGCAAACCCATTCCGGCCAGCGCCATCCAGCCGCCGGACGGGGTGGATATTCTGCTGACGCAGGATAGTTATGCCGCTTGAAGCCTGGCCCACAAAGCATCCATGGATTTCTCCCGCGTCCTGTTAAAATATCCCGATGGAAAAAATCCGCTTATCCAAACTGATGTCGCAACAAGGTCTGTGCTCGCGGCGCGAGGCCGATAGTTATATCGAGCGCGGCTGGGTCTTTGTTGACGGCGTGCGCATCACCGAGCTCGGTACGCGCATCGATCCCGCGCAAAAAATCACCCTGGATCGGCACGCCGAGGCCAAGCAACAGCAGCGCGCCACCATCCTGCTGCACAAACCGGTGGGTTATGTCTCCTCTCAGCCGGAAAAAGGCTACCCGGCCGCCGTCGAACTCATCGCGCCCGACCATCAGTGGAAGGAAGATCAGACCCAGACATTCAGCCCCGCGCACCTGCGCGGCCTCGCCCCCGCGGGACGCCTGGACATCGATTCCACCGGCCTGCTGGTACTGACCCAGGACGGACGCATCGCCAAACAACTGATCGGCGAAGACGCCGGCATGGAAAAGGAATACCTGGTGCGGGTCGAAGGCCACTTGAGCGACGCGCAGCTGAAGCTGCTGAATCACGGCCTGTCTCTGGACGGTGTGGCGTTGAAACCCGCGAGCGTCACCTGGCAAAACCAAGACCAGCTGCGCTTTATCCTTATTCAAGGCAAGAAGCGCCAGATACGCCGCATGTGTGAACTCGTCGGGCTTAACGTCACCGGCCTTAAGCGTGTGCGTATCGGTCGGGTCATGCTCGGTGCCCTGCCCCTGGGGCAATGGCGCTATCTGCGTGCCGACGAGTCTTTCTAAAGATTGCGTAGGGCGGGCATTGCCCACCCTACGATTGTTATGCCCTGCCCTGACACTCAGCGCATTCCAAGCCGAATGCGATATCATGCGGTATCGAAAAAACGATGATGACCGAGGCTTCACTCCGTGTATCCCCTCATCCGCCCGCTGCTGTTCGCCCTCGATGCGGAAACCGCCCACGACCTGACCCTGGGTCTGTTACGTCGCGCCTACCCCCTGCCGGGGGTGCAGGCCCTGATGCGGACCTGTTATGCCCGGCGTGCGCCCAAGCTGCCGCTACGCGTCATGGGTCTGGATTTCCCCAACCCGGTGGGCCTGGCCGCCGGGTTGGACAAGAACGCACGGGTGCTGCACCCCCTCATGGACATGGGCTTCGGCTGGCTGGAACTTGGCACGGTCACACCTAAACCGCAGCCAGGCAACCCTAAAAAACGCATGTTCCGCCTGCCGCGTCAGGCGGCGATCATCAACCGCATGGGCTTTAACAGCGACGGGCTAGCGGTGTTTCTGGCCAACCTGGCGCGCCACCCACCGCGACCCGGCATCATCGGCATCAATATCGGTAAAAACCGCGACACCCCGGCGGAGCGTGCCCTGGACGATTACCTGCCGGCCCTACGCGCGGTGTACCCTGAGGCCGATTACGTGGCCATCAACATCTCCTCCCCCAATACCCCGGGACTACGTACCCTGCAGGACGAAGCCCCCCTGGCGGCCCTGCTGGACGCCCTGAAACGCGAACAGGGGGTCCTCGCGGGTCGGCACGGTCGTTATGTGCCCCTGGCCCTCAAAATCGCCCCCGATCTGCAGGACGCGGATATCGACAGCATCGCGCGCCTGGTCCTGGCATACCAATTCGATGCGGTTATCGCCACCAATACCACCCTCGCCCGCCCTGGACTGGAAACCGAACCCCAGGCGCAGGAGGCCGGCGGTCTCAGCGGCCGGCCCCTCGGACCCCTGTCGACCCGGGTTATCCGTCGCCTATACGCCATACTCCAGGGCCGGGTGGCCATTATCGGCGTGGGAGGCATCGAGTCCGCCGAGGACGCGTGGGAAAAACTGCTGGCGGGGGCCGACCTGATTCAGCTCTATACCGCCTTCATCTACCAGGGCCCCGGGCTGATCCCCCGCATCCTGCGCGGATTGGAACGGAAAATGCATGAGTCTGGCGCCAGCACCCTCGTCGAGGCCCTGGCACGCGCCCGGCAGTCCCCCAAGGCCTGACCGGACCCTTAAACCGACCGTCCAAATCCCACGCATTGGCAACGGGGCACTGGACAGTCCCGATCGATCGGAAGCAAGACCGCACACCTATGCAGACCCAACTCGACGACGAAAAAATCATCGTAGAAAGCGTCACCCTGGATGGCCGGAAATTCCGCCCGAGCGATTGGATCGAGCGCCTGTGCGACAGCATCACCACCTTCGGTGAGGGCCGGCGCGTGGCCCGTGCCAGCTACCGCGGCCACGAACGACGCGCACGCCACATTCCGTTCCTGTGGGCACAGATGATCGACGGCGCCCAGTGTCTGGTGGTCAACCTGAAGTTGCGCGACGCCAATCCACTGGCCTACCAGTTCGTCATGGATTTTGTGAAAGACAACCATCTGCGCAGCCGCCAATGCCGCATACTGGAATGCGTACCGCCGGCGCTGGTGGAAAACGAACACAGCGACCAACCCGGCGCGGCGAGTTCTGACCTGGCGTCTTAGCCGTCCCGCGTTTCTCGCGCGATCGCCCGCCACACTGCATTCCTCTTGCGCGTCCGCTGATTTATCATCAGCGGACGACGGACACACGGAGGACACCCATGCCCTATCTTAAGATCCAGACCGGCCTCGACCTCGACACCGCGGCCCAAAAGAAAATCCTGGCACGTGCATCCGCCCTGGTGGCGCGCGAACTCGGCAAACCTGAGGGCTATGTCATGGTGGCGTTCGCACCAACGCAGCCGATGCTGTTCGCCGGCACTGACGCCCCGTGCGCCTATCTCGAACTCAAATCCATCGGGCTACCGAAAACCAAGACCGGTGCGATTTCGAAATCATTGTGCCAGCTGGTCAGCGAGGAAATGCACATCCCCGCCGAGCGGGTTTATATTGAATTTGCCAACGCAGAAGGACCGATGTGGGGCTGGGATGGGGGTACGTTCTGAAAATACGCAGCCAATGGTTGGTTATGTTGGGGTTCGCTTCGCTCACCCCAACCTACGCAGACTCAACCCACCGTCGCCTTCACCACCGCGCACACGCGCTCGATGTGCTCCATGGGCATACCGGGATAAATCGGCAGCGAAAGGGTTTCGGTGCAGGCATGCTCGCACACCGGCAGGCTGCCGGGTTGGTAGCCGAGATGTTTGTACACATCCTGCAGGTGCAGGCCTTGCGGGTAACACTGGGACGAGCCGATCTGATGGTCGGTCAAGGCCTGACGCAGGGCATCGCGCTTGGGGGCGCGGAGGGTGTAGAGGTTGTAGACATGACCGTCGGGGGTGATTGCCGTCGGTGTTTTCACCTTGCTGCCCTGCAGGCGCCGGGTGTACTCCGCAGCGACCTGGCGGCGGCCTTGGATGTCGGCTCTGATGGTTCTTAATTTGATGCGCAATGCCGCCGCCTGGATCTCGTCCAGCCGGCTGTTGTAGCCGATCTCCACGTGGATGAACGGCTTGGCCGCACCGTGGTTGCGCAGGCGGCGAATGTGATCGTTGATCGCATCGCTGTTGGTGGTGACCATGCCGCCGTCGCCGTAGCCGCCGAGCACTTTCGTCGGATAGAAACTGAAGCTGCCGGTGTCGCCGATACTGCCCACCACCTGGCCACCGCTGATGGCGCCGAAGGACTGGGCGCAGTCTTCGACTACCGTGAGGCCGTGTTGCTTGGCGAGCTGCATGATGGCACTCATCTCCGAGGTGTGGCCGAAGATGTGTACCGGCAGGATCGCCTTGGTCTTGGCCGTGATGCACTTGCGCACACTCTCGGGATCGACGCAGAAACTGTCCGGCAGGATATCGGCGAACACCGGCGTGGCGCCCACCACGTCGATGGCCTCCGCGGAAGCAAAGAAGGTAAACGGCGAGGTGATGACCTCATCGCCCGGCCCGATGTTGAGCGCACGCAGCGACAGGATGAGCGAGTCGGTACCGTTGGCCACGCCGATGGCATGCTTCACGCCACAGTACTTGGCGAACTCCTGTTCAAAGGCGGTGACGTTGGGTCCAAGAATAAAGCTGCCGACGGCGCCGGTCTTTTTAATCGTATCGAGCCATTCGCCCTCCAGCTGTTTGAACTGGGTGACGAGATCGAGATACGGAACGGGCTTCACGTCTGACATGATGAAATCTTCTCCTTGACCAATAGTGCTACACGCAACGCCTCAAGCCCGGTGCGACCACCCACCAGGGGGGCACGCTTGTGACGCACGCAGTCGATAAAATCCGCCAGCTCCGCATCCAGCGGCGGCTGTGGCTCGATGGCCAGGCGCTCGGTAGTGATTTCCGGCCGGCCACCGCTCGGGTTGGGCACGGCGTGCGCCACTTCCACCTGCGAGTCACCGAAATCGAGGGCATGATAGCTGTGGCGGCCGAACACACGGATGCGGCGCTGCTTCTTGTTGGACACGCGGCTGGCGGTGACATTGGCCACGGCGCCGTTTTCGAACTCGATGCGTGCATTGGCGATATCGGCATGCTCCGTCAGCACCGGCACGCCGATGGCGGAGATCTCGCGGATCGGGGAATGCACCAGGGACATGACGATGTCGATGTCGTGGATCATGAGATCGGTCACCACGTCCACGTCGGTGGCGCGCTCGACGAAGGTACCGAGGCGGTGCGCCTCGATGAAGCGCGGCTCCTTGACGCTCTCGGCCAGGGCCATGAACCCGGCGTTGTAACGCTCCAGATGGCCGACCTGGAATATCACTTTGTTACGCTCGGCGATTTCCACGATGGCCTTGGCATCTTCATAAGTCGCCGCCAGGGGCTTTTCCATGAGCATGTGCACGCCGCGCTCGAGGAAGGGACGGGCCACGGCCAGATGGTAGATGGTCGGCACCACAATGCTGACCGCGTCGATCTTGCCCAGCAGGTCCTCGGCCCGGGCGAAGGCCTGGCAACCATACTCCTTGGCGATACGGGCGGCGGTCTCGGCGTCGGCATCCACCACACCCACCAGCTCCACCTCCGGCATGGCGGCATAGATGCGCGCATGAAACTTGCCCAGATACCCCACACCGACGACACCCACGCGCAACGTCGCAGTCATGATCCTGCCCCTGGAATGCAAAAGGGGCATTCTAAACTATTCGGCCGCCACCGGCACATCCTCCTGCAGCGCACCCCAGCCTGGTAGCGCGCGGCTTACCTCGACCCCACGGATAGGCTATGCTGAAAAACCGTTTTCATCCCGCCCACGGAGTTTTGAATTGGAAAAGAAAGCTGTCCTCATCACCGGCTGCTCCAGCGGCATCGGCCACGCCCTGGCCCTCGGTCTGCACATGCGTGGCTACCGGGTCTTCGCCACGGTACGCCAGGCCAAAGACATGGCGGGCCTCGCGGCCCTGGGGCTGGAAAGCCTGACCCTGGATCTGACCTCCTCCGAGTCCATTCGGCAGGCGATGGATGAAATCCTCACGCGCACCCAAGGCAAGTTGTATGGCCTGATCAACAACGGCGCCTATGGCCAGCCCGGTGCGGTGGAGGATCTCACACGCGACATTCTGCGCAAGCAGTTCGAGACCAACCTGTTCGGCACTCAAGAACTGACCAACCGGGTGTTGCCCGTGATGCGGGCGCAGAATGACGGACGCATCGTCCAGATCAGTTCGATCCTGGGCATCATCGCCCTGGCCTATCGCGGTGCCTATACCGCCACCAAGTACGCCCTGGAGGCCCTGTCCGATACCCTGCGACTGGAGCTCACTGGCACTAATATTCATGTGATGCTGATCGAACCCGGGCCCATCACCAGCCGCTTCCGCGACAATGCCTATCAGGCCTTTCTGGCCAACATCGACCGGGAACACAGCGCCCACCGCGACTACTACCGTCACGTCGAACAACGCCTGGGGGGCAACAAGCCCTTGCCCTTCACCCTGCCGCCGGAGGCGGTATTGGAAAAGACTGTACATGCCCTGGAGGCCCGTCGGCCGCGGGTGCGCTATGCGGTCACTTTCCCGACGCGCCTGTTTGCCGCCCTGCGACGGGTATTGCCGGCCCGTGTCCTGGATCGGTTATTACTGGCGGCGAGTGGCGCGGGTAGGCGCTGAACACCGACGCTGCCCCAATGTAGAAAAAAAAGAACTATTTCTGTCACCCGTTTCGCCACGGCGTCGTTAGTAGTGAGTGCAGGCCCCATTCCGGGGTTATCAACGGGAGACAAAAAATGACCATGCATCGTATTGTCCTGGCCACCGCCGCCCTGTTATTGGGCGCCACCCCCCTGGCCGAGGCCGGTAGCCGGCACGTGGATATCAGCCTCAACCTAGGCTATTACCTGCCCGTCCATATGGGCTATGTCGAACAGGTCGCACCGGTGGTGGTTTATCCGCCCGCTCCGGCCATCTACTACCAGCCGGTTTACGCCCAGCCCGGCCACCACTATTATCGTGACCATGACCGCTATGACCGACATGAAAGGTGGCACCACCGGGAAAAACACCGCCGTCAGCATGACCGCGATGATGACTAAACCCGGGCGGACACGGACGCACCGCGTTACCATCAACCGATGCCGAGGGCGGACCAGGTGACGGAAGAGGTGGCGGACGGCCTATCCGCTGTGGCGTTATCGCCCAGCGCGGCCTGCGCGGTGCGCGGGCGGGCAGGTGCCTCGCACATACTGGAAACCCGTGACCCGATGAACGATTTTCTGGCGCAAGTGGAACACCAGGCCTATCGCATGGCGCAGTATGCCCTGTGGGATCACGAACTCGCCCTCGACGTGGTGCAGGACAGCATGTTGAAGCTGGTGCAGCGCTACCGGGAAAAACCACCGGTTGAATGGCCGGCGCTGTTTTTCACCATCCTGCACAACCGCATCAACGACGCGCGCCGTCAGCGACTGCTGCACAAGGGGATCAACAAGATTATCTCCCTGTTCGATCGGCAAAAACCCGAGGGGCACGAGGACCTGCCGGACCCCCTGGAAACAGAGTTCGCCGGCAGCCGGGTGCACGAGCCGGAAGAGGAATTTACCGCGCGCCGCACGCGCCACCACATCGACAACGCGGTGCGTCAACTCCCGGCACGCCAACGCCAGGTGTTTTTACTGCGCGAGACCCAGGGTCTGGGTGTACAGGAAACAGCGCAGATCCTGGGTTGTTCCGCGGGTTCGGTAAAGCAGCACCACTTTCGCGCCATGCAGGCCTTGCGCCAATTACTTGCAGAGGTATGGGACCATGAACAGCACTAGCTCTCCAAACGCCGAGCACCCTGACAGCACCCAGTTGGATCAGTTGCGTGCGGGGCTGCTGGACCACTCGCCGGCGGCCAAGGCACAACTGCTCGAACATCTGCGGGACTGCGCGACTTGCCGTCAGCAGGCAGCTACTATAGACACGTTGGTCGCGACCCAGCGCCATCAGCCGGACCCGCGGCTGGCCCGCCAACTGCACGCACGCCGTATGGCGGCGCTGGCGGGCGACGCGGTGCTTCGCCCACGCCAGCCGGCGGCGCGCTGGCTGGCGCCGGCCTTCGCCCTGGCGACGGTGGTGGCCGTGGCGATCGGTGTCGGTGGCTTTTTGGAACTCAATCCTGCCCCGGCAACCGCGCCCCAGGAGCTGGCCCAGGCCGCCAACGACGATGTTCCCGATCTGTATGCGGATATTGATTTTTACCTGTGGTTGTCGAATCATCCCACCACAGAAAACACCGATGCCGACAGGTCATGACATGAACCACCGCTCCACACCGCTGCTGCTCGTCGCCCTCTGTCTGCTGCCCCTGGCCGCCAGTGCCGGCCGCCTCGACGACCCGTCTACAACATCCTCCTGGCAGGTCGCGGCCAATGACGACTGGAAGTCCCTGAACGAGCAGGAGCAGAAATCACTCAAACAGCATCGCCGCGACTGGAACACCTACACGCCGGAGTATAAGGCGCAGCTGCGCGAAGGGGTGAAACGCTACCAGAATCTGAGTCCGGCAGAACGCCAGGACATGGAGCGGGGAAAGGAGCGCTACGAAACCATGAGCCCGCAGGAACAGCGCGACCTGCGCGAGAAATACAACCGCTCGCGCGATCGCTGACACAGCGCGGAGAAAATTATTTGTAGGGTGGGCATCGCCCACCGGCAGCGGCTTCGGTTGCTGACCGGTGGTGGGCGATGCCCACCCTACATGTCATCGCGGCAGTCACCGAGTGAAAAAATCAATCCAGCAGGTGCGACACCAGACCATCCGCCAGCTTCGGTTCGAACCAGGTGGATTTGGGTGGCATCACCTCATTGGCATCGGCCACCGCCATGAGATCCGCCATGGACGTCGGGGTCAGGGCAAACGCCACCGCCATCTCACCGCTGTCGACTCGCCGCTGTAACTCATTCAGACCCCGGATGCCGCCGACAAAATCGATGCGCTTGTCGCGGCGCGGATCGGTGATGCCGAGGATCGGGGCAATGAGATGATCCGCCAGCAGACTCACGTCGAGGCGCCGCACCGGATCGTTGCGCGGAATGCGCTCCGGCTTGATGCTCAGTCGATACCAGTGGCCCGCCAGATACATGCCGAACTCGCCGGCCTGGGCGGGCTTTGCCGCCGCCGTCTGCGGCTGCAGACGGAAGGCCTGCTCGACCTTTTGCATAAAGGCCTCGGGCGTGAGACCGTTCAGGTCTTTGATCACGCGGTTGTAGTCCATGATCTGCATCTGGTCGTCGGGAAAAATCACCGCGAGAAAATAATTGTACGGCTCATTGCCGCTGTGGTCTGGATTGGCGGCACTCCGGGCGGCGGCGACGCGCGAAGCGGCCGCGGAACGATGATGGCCATCGGCGATATAGAGACAGGTCATGGCATCAAAGGTGCGCGTGATGAGGTCGATGTCCGCGGCAGCGCGCACCAGCCACAGACTATGACGCACGCCATCGTCGGCGGTCACTTCCACATCCGCTTTACCGCGGGTGACCTGGGCGGCCAGCCGATCGATAACCGGCGAGTGGCGGTAGGTAAGAAACACCGGACCGGTCTGGGCGTTGAGCGCTTCAATCTGGCGCACCCGGTCGTCTTCCTTGTCGGGGCGCGTGAACTCGTGTTTACGAATGCGGTTGACGTCGTACTCCTGCACCGAGGCCGCCGCCACCAGACCGATCTGGGTGTGGCTGCCCATCACCAGACGATAGAAGTAATAGCAGGGCGCCGGGTCCCGTTGCAGTATGCCTGCGTGCCTCTGGCGTTCGAAGTTCTCCCGGCCTTTGGCGTAGACCTTGGGATCGTAGGGATCCGTGTCGGTTGGCAGATCGATCTCGGGACGCGAGATGTGCAGGAAGCTCCAGGGTCTGCCGGTGGCGCGTGCACGCGCCTCATCGGCGGTCACCACGTCGTAGGGCGGTGCCACGACCTGGTCGGCTTTTTCCGGACGCGGGCGCAGTCCGGCAAATGGGCGGATTAGCGGCATGAAAAACTTTCCTGGTATGTGGTCAAAATGGGGGGCCATTCAAATATACTTGGCGTCTCAGGTCAACAATCCTGCCACGCGACCTACCCTCCCACCCACCGGAAAACCCCCGCGATGCTTGATAAGGAACAACAAGTCATCAATACCCATGCCGCCCTCATCCATGCGGTGGTCGAGGCCTGCCACCAGCGCGAGCTGGTGGCACAACTGGAGGCACCGCTCAAGGGCATGGCGGATAGCGGCTGGGGCAGCCTGGTCACCGCGCTGCGCCAGGTCCTGGCCGGACGGCGCGACGACGCGTTGTTGAATGCCCTGGACGAGGAAGACGGCATCATCCTGCGTGCCATCCTCGGCGGTTTGCAGAATCCCGCGAGCCTGCCGGACCTGCAGGCCACCACCGGCAACCCGCAAATGGCCGCGCCCGGTCTGGCCGCCATGGTGACCCAGGCGGCGCGCGGCGATGGCGCGGCGCTGATGGCCTTGGCCAACATGGGCGAACAGATGTCACGCGTCGGCGGCGAAATGGCGCGTGTGGCATCGACCCTGCGGCCGCTCATCAACGGTGAGCGCAACCCGGAAATACTGACCCGTCACCTCGGTACGCGCAGCCGCGGCCTGGTGCTCTCCATCCTCGAGGAACTCGGCAAACTGGAGCGGCATTGAAACACCCTTGGCGCGTCCCTGCCTGCGCGTTATGATGCGTCGCCGCTGCACTGCAACCTTGACTACCCCAACGCGCCGAAACCACCATGTCCGAAGCACCTTGCCGATCCTATCTTCCGCCGGAGTGGGCGCCCCAGAGCGGGGTCATGCTCACCTGGCCCCACGCCCACAGCGACTGGGCGCCGATCCTGGCCGCGGTTGAGCCGGTGTTTGTGGCTATAGCCCAGGCCGTCGCGCCGCGGGAAAAAGTACTTATCGCCTGTTATGACGAAAACCACCGGCGGCATGTTGCCGCACTCCTGCAAGCGGCGGGTCTGACGGCACAGCGGCGGCGGCTGCACATCGCCGACTCCAATGACACCTGGGCACGGGATCACGGCCCCATCAGCGTGACCTGCAGCGGTGAGACGCGCCTGCTGGATTTCGGTTTCAACGGTTGGGGTAACAAATATCCCGCCGACCTGGACAACAACGTCACGCGCCGCCTGCACGCCGCCGGCGCCTTCGGCCACACACCGCTGCAACGGGTGGATCTCATCCTGGAAGGCGGCAGCATCGAGGTGGACGGCTCGGGCAGCCTGCTCACCACGCGCCGCTGTCTGCTGGCGCCGACACGCAACCCGGGCGTGTCGCGGGCGCAACTGGAACAACAGCTCGGCGAGCGGCTCGGCATTACGCGCGTATTGTGGCTGGAACACGGCTATCTTGCCGGGGACGACACCGACAGCCATATCGATACCCTGGCGCGCTACTGCGACGTCAATACCATCGCCTACGTCCAGTGCGATGACCCGCAGGACGAGCACTATACCGAACTCAAGGCCATGCAGTCGGAGTTGCGTGCACTGCGCAGCATCAGCGGCGAGCCCTACCGTCTCGTGGCCCTGCCCTGGCCAAGTGCCAAGCTGGACAACGACGGCGCACGCATGCCCGCCACCTATGCCAATTTCCTGATCATCAACGACGCCGTGCTGGTACCGACCTACAACGACCCGGCGGATGCGATCGCCCTGGTGCGCCTGGGCGCTTGCTTTCCCGGGCGGGAAATCATCGGCATCGACTGCCTGCCGCTGATTCAACAACACGGCAGTCTGCATTGCGTGACCATGCAATTACCTCAAGGTGTGCTCGAATAAGCTGGCCGCGTA
>JAYSOL010000004.1:0-2453 GCA_043723045.1 Gammaproteobacteria bacterium
CGCGCTCCCAGTCCTGGTCGGCGAGTATTTCTGTTTCACACGCCGGTGGGTTGGGCAGACGCAATAGGCGGGTGAGCTGTGTCAGAACGTCATCGGCCTGCGTATCGGATTCAAACAGTGCGGTGACCCAGGTCTGCGACCAGAGCGGTGTTTCCTCCAGGGCGCAGGCCAGCAGCGGTTCGTCACCGGCGTCCTCCAGGCTGACGGAGATCGCCCCGCACTGCTCCAGGGCGTCGGACCAGGATTCCGCCTTGTCTTTGTCCGTGCGTAGTCGCAGTTGCAACCAGGGCATATGAATTCAGTGGCAAGTGGCAAGTGGTAAGTGGCAAGGGAACATCATGGTCATATCCTGCAAAGGTTTTCCTTGCTACTTACCACTTACCACTTGCTACTGCCGTTACAGCCCCAACTTCTTTTCCAGATAATGAATGTTCACGCCACCGGCCTGAAACGCCGCGTCATTCATGATGTCCTGGTGCAGGGTGATGTTGGTCTTGATGCCGTCGATGACCATTTCGCTCAAGGCGATGCGCATGCGCGCCATGGCGATGTCGCGCGTATCGCCGAAGGCGATGAGCTTGCCGATCATGGAATCGTAATACGGCGGTACTACGTAGTTGTTGTACACATGGGTGTCGACGCGGATACCCGGTCCGCCCGGCTGGTGAAACTGGGTGATGCGTCCGGGCGAGGGCATGAAGGTCTTCGGGTCTTCGGCATTGATGCGGCATTCCATGGCATGCCCGCGCCATTCGATATCCTGCTGACGGTAGGACAGGATTTCACCGGAGGCGATGAGCAATTGCTCCTTGACGATGTCCACGCCGGTGATGAATTCCGTCACCGGATGTTCCACCTGCACGCGCGTGTTCATTTCGATGAAGTAGAATTCGCCGTTCTCGTACAGAAATTCGAAGGTGCCGGCGCCGCGGTAGCCGATCTTGCGGCAGGCCTCGGCACAGCGTTCGCCGATCTTGGTGCGCTGTTTTTCTGTAATGCCCGGTGCCGGCGCCTCCTCCACCACCTTCTGGTGGCGCCGCTGCATGGAGCAGTCGCGTTCGCCCAGGTGGATGGCGTTGCCGTGTTCGTCCGCCAGCACCTGGAATTCCACATGGCGCGGATTTTCCAGATACTTTTCCATATAGACCACGTCGTTGTTGAACGCCGCCTTGGCCTCGGCGCGCGTCAGGGAGATGGCGCTGCCCAGGGCCGCCTCGCTGTGCACCACGCGCATGCCCTTGCCGCCACCGCCGCCGGAGGCCTTGATCAGTACCGGGTAACCGATGCCGGCGGCGAGTTTGGCATTGCGGTCGTCGTCCTCCGTCAGCGGTCCGTCGGAGCCGGGGACGCAGGGTACACCGGCCTGCTTCATGGCGTTGATGGCGGAGATCTTGTCGCCCATGAGGCGGATGGTTTCGGCGCGTGGGCCGATGAAGATGAAACCGCTCTGCTCCACGCGCTCGGCGAAGTCGGCGTTTTCCGAGAGGAAGCCGTAACCCGGATGGATAGCGACGGCGTCGGTCACCTCCGCCGCGCTGATGACCGCCGGTACATTGAGGTAGCTGTCTTTGGCGGCGGCCGGTCCGATGCACACCGATTCGTCGGCGAGCTTGACGTATTTGGCGTCGCGGTCGGCCACCGAGTGCAGGCACACGGTCTTGATGCCGAGGGCGCGACACGCCCGCTGGATGCGCAGCGCGATTTCGCCGCGATTGGCTATGACGACTTTTTCAATCATGGTGGTTGGCGTTCGGGGGTTATTCAATCACAAACAGCGGTTCGCCATATTCCACCGGCTGGCCGTTTTCCTTGAGGATGGCCTTGATGGTGCCGGCCTTGTCGGCCTCGATCTGGTTCAGCATCTTCATGGCCTCGATGATGCACAGGGTTTCGCCGACCTTGACCTGGGCGCCCACCTCGACAAACGGCTTGGCGTTGGGCGAGGCCGAGCGGTAAAACGTGCCCACCATGGGCGAGGTCACCATATGCCCCGATGGCGTGGCGGGCACTTCCACGGCGGCAACGGCCGCGGCAGGCGCCGGTGCGGCCATGCCCTGCATGGGCGGCGGTGCATAGTAGGCGTGCATGGGTGCGGCGGCAGGCGCGGCGCGGCTCAGGCGTATGGTCTCTTCGCCCTCATGGATTTCTATCTCCGTGAGGTGCGATTCCTCCAGCATCTCGATGAGTTTCTTGATCTTGCGTATATCCACGTAACCACCCTATTTTTGGAAGTGAGCCACCCTATTCTTGGAAGTGAGCCACCCTATTTGGAAGTGACTTTGTTCTTTAGGTTGTGAATGGCGGCCCGCAGCGCCAATTCGTAACCGAAGGCGCCGAGGCCGGTGATGCTCCCAACGGCCAGATCGGAGAAATACGAATGCCGGCGGAATTCCTCGCGGGCATAGACGTTGGACAGGTGCACCTCGATGAACGGAATCTTGCTGGCGGTCATG
>JAYSOL010000005.1:0-1681 GCA_043723045.1 Gammaproteobacteria bacterium
CCCATGGATGGGCTTTTTCAACAAACTATATTGGGCCCTAAAGTTATGCCCGCCGCGGCCGCTAACCTGAAGGTAGATGACTAGGAGAATGTGACATGCCAGTAGAAATCAATGGCCTACACCCTTCCGCCCTGAAGAATACCGGGGAAGGTACCTCGGCGCGGGTTGGCCGCGATGACCCGAGTGTCGCCAAACAGGAGACCGGTCGGCCCGCCACGACGGACACCGTCAGCCTGACGGATACCGCGGCGCGCCTGAAGAGCCTGGAGGCCAGCGTGGCGTCCTTGCCGGTGGTGGATGCCCAGCGGGTCGAGCACATCAAAAAGGCACTGGCCCATGGGACCTACAATATCGACGATAAGAAGGTAGCTTCAATGCTACAGAAGTTTGAACAATCCCTCAGCGACAAGACCTGACATGCCGACACACGCAACAACCCTCGACCTCCATTTTGAACGTGTCATCGCCGATGCGATGCGTCTGCTCGCCCTGCTGCAACACGAACACACCCTGTTGAGCGGGCGCGATGCCTCCGCCATCGAACAGGTCGCGCAGGAAAAGCAACAATTCCTGGCGCAGCTCGACGCCTCCGGACGTTTACACAGCGCGGCGCTGCGCAGCGCGGGCTACGCGGAACACACGCAATCCATGCAGGATTGGCTGCGACAGATCGACAAGAACACCGGCAGCCAGCTCACAGCGCTGTGGCAGCGACTGGAGTCATTACTGACGGCGTGCCACTGGCAGAATCAGCGGAACGGTGGCGTGATCGAAATCAGCCGTCGTCACACCCAACGCGCCCTGGGCATACTGCTCGGCAAACCCGAGGAAACGGAACTCTATAATCCGGCCGGCGCCACCAGCGGCACCGGCCTTTCGCGCACCCTGGCCCGCGCCTGACCGGGTCTTTAGCAAAACATCCTGCCTGAACCATTACACCCGCCGACGAGATCGACGGACCGCGTGGTTGACAACAACCCCCGATGCCCGGCCTAATTGCCTGACTTGTCAACGTCACGGCCGCAGGCGTATATGGAGCACAACAAACCTCACCCAGCGGTGGAATACGTAGGCGGGAATGAGAAAATTTCCCAGCCTGCACAAATCGCCAGCCTGCTGCGGCGGGTACATGAAGAGCGCGCGCTGCTGACGATCACCCTGTCGGGATCGGACGACCAATACAAAAGCGTCGTATTGGAAGTGAATCTCGCCAAGGGCTATGTGTTGCTCGACGAGCTGCACCCGCCCGAAGGCCATGGGCGATTTCTAGCGGCAAAAAAATTCCATGCCCATACCCGCCTCAAAGGCGTGGATATCAGCTTTGGCGGAATACTGCAGGAATCCACCCAGGAAGGCGGCATGGCGCTGTATCAGGTGGCGCTGCCCACGCTGATCCTCTACCGCCAACGCCGCACCAGTTACCGCGTGCACGTGGGCGCCGGCCTGGTCATCCCCGTCACCCTGGACGATGAAAAACTGCGGCATCTACAAGGTATTCTGTGCGATATCTCTACCGGCGGTATCGGCCTGCGTTTGAAAGCGGACCCGTCCCTGGCGATCGATAACGGGGCGATCTTCTCCGCCTGTGAGATCCAGCTGCCCGGCAACGAACGCATCCACAGCGGCCTGGAGTTGCGCTTTGTTTCGCCTGTGGATCAACGCAACATGGTGCGCTTCGGCG
>JAYSOL010000006.1:0-3638 GCA_043723045.1 Gammaproteobacteria bacterium
ACGCATGCCCTGCGATTCAACCTGTAAAGTCGCTTCTCCACTCGCCACGCCGGTGATCGTCGCGCTGGCGACGCCGCTGGCATCGGTCATGGTCGTCGCCGGCATGATACGCGCCGCTGCCGGATTCGAGGAAAGAAAGGTGATGACTTTCCCAGCTTCTGCGTGGCCGTCGCGCGTCACGGTCGCGGTAATCGACGAGCTGTCACCAATTGACAGGCGAATCTCAGCCGGTTTCAGGCTGATCTGCACGCCGCCAGGGAGGGACGTCGGCGAGCCGAGATGCGCATTGAGCAGCCCCGCACCACAGGGTTTTGGGCACTGGCTCGCTGAACGCGGTAAGGCATTGGCCTTCAACAAACTTAAAATCTGCGTCGGGGTACGCGTACCATCTTGGGCGAGCAGCAATGCCGCTACACCGGCGGTGTGCGGCGCGGCCATCGAGGTGCCGTTATAAAATGCATAACCGCCTTCCACCATGCTCAGTATCCCATCCGGATTGCCATCATTGTCGCTGTCTTGGCGCACATCGCCGCCGGGCGCGAGGATATCGATGCGCTTGCCGAAGTTGGAATAACGTGTTGCCAGATTTCCGAGCCGGTCGCTGGCCGCGACCGTGATGACGCCGGTGCAACTGGCCGGAATAAATTGCGCGGCATCCGCCGCTTCATTGCCGGCAGCAACTACCACAGTGACGCCCTTGGCGAGCACATCGTTGATGGCGCTCTGTGTGGCCGGGGAATCCGAACATGGCGAGGCACCACCGAGACTCATGTTGATGACCTTGGCCGGAGTCGGATTGGCCGGCGCACCCGGTACCGGGAGACCCGCGGCCCAACGGATGGCGTCATTGATATCCACCATGGTGCCGCCGCATTTACCCAAGACCCGCACTGGCTGCAACTTCACATTCCAATTAATGCCTGCCACGCCCAGGTTATTATTGGTCTTACCGACACCGACCGTACCGGACACATGTGACCCATGCCAACTACTCGGCAGCGCCGGACTACCCGCATAGCATTCATCGGCGGCAATGGCGTCGCCGGTATCGGTGGGATCGGCATCTCGGCCATCGCCGTCGTTGGCCATAGCGGGCTCGGCGATCATGTCGTAACCACTAATCAAATTTGGCGATCCTACGATGTCTTCATGCGTGGGCAAAATGCCGGTATCGATAACCGCCACCACCACCGAGCCACTGCCTTGATTCGTATTCCAAGCCGTCGGCAGGTTAATTCCGCCCGGCGCCTGACCGGCGCCGTTGCCATTGTCAAAGTAGTGCCACTGCTTGGGGTAGCCACTGTCGTTCGGGATGGTCGTGATCTGGAAGAGATAATTGGGCTGGGCGTAAGCGACATCGGCACGCGCGCGCAGACTTTTCACCATCGCCAGGGTGCGATCGCGTGCATCATTAAAGGATAGTGCGCTGAGCGTCTGGGCAGGCAACCGATACACGATTTCACCTCCAGAGGTCAGCTCGCGTTGGGTTTCAAGATTAAGCCGCTTAAGTTCCGTGAGCGGAATGGCCCGCAACCCACTCACCGCCGGCTTCATCTTGACCACTACTTCGCCCGGTACGAAATTCGTGGTCAAGCGCCGTTCGAGCAAGGCTTCCACGGTATAGGGCGCAATAGGCATCACCCGCACATCTGCTGTTTTTTGCCCCGGCTGCTGGGTGCAACCCACCAGGGTTACCAGGAGTATAGATAAACTGAACACACAATTGCGCATACACGCCTCCTTTCGTTCTACTTATCCAGATTCCGACAGCTGCCGACGCAAAAGAAAACTGCCATGCAGACGCGATACGCTACGCGTTTCATCCCGGGCGTTCAAGCGCGTCCGTCGCCGTTTGAACGGCGTCTGGCGTATCGTATCAAAAAATTTGCGCAGGAATTTCCGGGGGCTGTACTTGCTTACTTATCCTTCAACAGTTTCTTAAGATTGGCGAAGGGATTGTGGGTGGCGTGTGACTCTTGCTTGACGGTGGATTTTTGTGGCTTGCCCTGAGCGGCCGCTTCGAGCAGACGCTGGTGCTCATTGTCATGGCAATACAGACAGAGCAATTCCCAGTTGCTGCCATCGGCCGGGTTCTCATCGTGATTGTGATTGCGGTGATGGACCGTGAGCTCTTGCAAATTCTCGCGGGTGAACTCGCGCTGGCAGCGCCCACAAATCCAGGGATACAGTTTGAGCGCCTGCTCGCGGTAGGCGAGCTCGCGCTGATCGCGATTGCGCTGCGCACCGGCCACGACCTGGTTCAGGCGTTCGCTGCTGGATTCGGGTTTCTTTGACATGATCGCATCTATTTACTTGCGGAACCAATCTGGGAAAGTTTACTTTAACCAGCCCACGGTAATCCATCAACCGTGTAGGGATGTAGATCGGATTCGGACATCCAACCACACCTGTCTCCCGCCGCTTTGAGAAGATAGCGTTTTTTCAACACATCATAACTCTGCACCACAACACGACCTCCCTTCGGAATAGTCGTCTCCTTGCAGTCAGCGGGCTGGAGTGCAAAGGGTTTGTGGGCAACGCCTATAGCCTCCGTTACGGAAGTTCCATCGCGTATTAGCGTAACTGGATAGATTGTCTGGTCAACAGGGGTTAGTTTTGTGCCTAGCTCATCGAATGTGTAACGATCTCGACGATGCCAAAAACCTCCCCAGGTGAGGATTTCAACCCCATTTCTGTGTACTTGTGGTTTCTCACAGTCGTTAGCATGTCCCAAAAGTCGAGAAAGTTTACTTTGGGCAAATGCCAAAATTACATAGCTACAGCCAACAGGCCCCGAAGTTGAAACCAGAATCTGGTTTAGTTTTCCTGAAGTATGGATACGAATAATTTTTACTTCTGGCAAGCCATCCACGGCAAAGAATTCGTCACTAAACGTCGCGGTCCCCACACGTACCGAATACCGTTGGAAATAACCGGTTCCGGAGGTGGACAAGGTTACGGTCTCGTGTTTGTCATCGCCATTGAGGTCAGCAGTTATACGAAGGTGCTCGACCACCGGGACGTCGGTGGAAAATAAAACACCGGCGGCGATCAAGAGGGCGAACAGTGCCGTGACGACGGATGGTCGTAATCTCATGGGGCTATCCAGTAGCGGTGCCACCCGGCGCCATCGGTGGTCATGGAAGACTTTTGAGGATTCGCAAGTTTCTGGTTGCCTGATCTTGGCTGGCGCGCATGTTCGTTTTTTGTTTAGCGCTGTAGTTGGGGTTATTTAATTCCCGTTCCCAGGTCGAAGAATATTCCCTAACCTTCCCTTCATAATACTCAAGCAACACCCGCTTCGAGACCCGCTGCACCGGGGGGTCGAGGACCCACCACTGGGCCTTGGTGAAAACGGCGTTCCAGGCGGCGGTTATGAAAGATATGCTCTGGGCAGGTGGACGCTGACCCTTGTCGAAAACAAGATTCAAGGTAACGAGGTCGTTGTCCTTCTTGTCGGGGACGTAAGAGCTGCTGTAGAGATGTTCGGTGCGGGCGAGGCGCCGGTAGGCCACCACGGCGGTGGCCTGGTGACCCTCGACGCGCACGTCCTTGATCTCGTAGGAGCCGACCACCACGAGCGGCAGGAGGTCCACGTACATCATCCTCCACGTTTCATCGCCCCTCTGGAACGCTGT
>JAYSOL010000007.1:0-2823 GCA_043723045.1 Gammaproteobacteria bacterium
GCCCTGCGCACCAAAACACCGCCAATGCACTCGAGACTGCCAAACATGCAAGCCGACCTATCTTGGGCATCCCTGCGCAGACTCACCTACGCACATTGGTCAGGGGTCTGCACCTCTGGTAAATTCGACGTTTACTTTAATTTGTCGTGGAGCACGCTATGTCAGAATTGAATATGGAACGGGCCACGGGCATGGCGGCCTTCGAGGCCAAGGAATTCATCAATGCCTGGGTGATGCTGAAACCCTTCGCCGAGCAAGGCGACCCCGAGGCACAACATCGCCTGGCGATCATGCTGCAGAACGGGCTGGGTAGGGTGAAAAACGAGATGCTCGCCCAAAAGTGGATGCGCGCCGCCGCGGACCAGGGTTTTGCCCTGGCGCAGCACGGTCTCGGGTTTATGTACCTCTACGGTGAATGTGTGGAGAAAAACGAGGCCAAGGCGGCGGAGTGGTTCAGAAAGGCGGCGGACCAGGGTATGGTGGGCTCACAGATGACCCTGGGCATGATGTATGAACAGGGACTGGGGTTACCGAAAGACGCGGCCGAAGCGAAAAAGTGGTATGCCCTGGCAGAGAAAAGCGGCTGACCTGCCGCACCCCTCGCGGCTGGAACCGGGCTGCACGTCGCTTGGACGCTGCAGCCCGTTCTGGCCGGGAAACAAGAACGACTATTTCTTGGCCCAGGCGGTAAAGTTATCGGCCTTCTTGGCAGCGCCGTCCTGATAGCCTGCTTCATAAGCCTTATTCAGACGCTGTTCTTCACGCTTGGGATTGTGCAGGAAGCCACAGGCCCAACCATTGATATACTCGGCGTCGACCTTGCTCTTTTCCATCTTGTTGATGGCTTCGTAATACATGTTGCTCATGAAAATAGCCCCCTCAGTTAACGACTGACAAACTCCGACCCAAAAAGAGGCGCATATATTACCCAAAGCGCTCGGCTTTTCAACCTATACCAAGAGAGATAGGCCCGATTCCGCGCCGGGTCGGTGGTCTTTAAGCCCCAATAGAATTGCTCCAACCTATCCGCCATACCCGGTTCGGGTACGCACACGGGCTGAGACGCGCGGTATTCCTCACAAAATACCCCCACGACACAGAAGCTTGTCTGTTTGGGCGAGCGTGATATCTTTAACGATAGGCCGTGCTACAACCAGCGCCTGGAACGGGATCGCCATGCTGAACTTCGGACAACTGGTCAATACGGTACAGCAGAACTGCCATATCTCCGACGCGCGTTATGCCGGGGAGTACACCGTGTGTATCTTCCTGCTTAAAATGCGCGAATTCTATCGTTGGGAAAACGACATCCCCTACAGCGGCGTGCTGGCCAAAAACGCTATTGGCGAATGGCTGCACGAGCGCGAAAGCCTGTGGAGCGGCATGGAGTCGCTTACCTTCATGCCGCTGCCCCTCGGTCAGGGCGGTGTCGACCCCTTCGATTCGGATGGCATCAACCGCGAACTCGTGCCGCAGGGCTACGTCTATAGCGGCGGCTACGGCCGCTTCAGCAAGCCGCATTTCTTCCTCGGCGATCTGATCAGAACGGAAAAGCGCGCCGGCTATACCGTGTACATCACCGCCTGCGAATACGCACGCGACCTGGTGGCGCCGCCGGCGATGATGCAAAATAAGGTGATCTATCTGCGCCAGGAATCGGTGCGTCGCTTTCTGTGGGAGAAGATCGAGGAGTGGCGCTGGAACCGCACCAATCGCATCATGCAGCGCGCCCTGTCCGGCTATCGCCTGGACGACGATCTCGATGCCGCCCTGGACGCCATGGTGCTCAATGAAAGCGAGTCCATGATCTTGCACGAAGTGGGCGAAGGCATGGCCGGCGAGCGATTGGACCCCGCCTGGAACGACATGCTGTTGGCGCTGGCGAGCACCAAAACAGAAATCATGGCGCGCGCCGTGCGCGACCTGCTGGCCGACAGCCTCTCCACCCTGCCCGGTCTGATCGACGCCGAGAATGCGGCGGCTGTGCATTTCTATTTTGCTAACTTCACCGGCATGCGCAAATATCTTTTTCCTGAAGCGCTAAACGCGTACCAGGCGTGGGTGGATAGCGGTCGCTGGCGTCCGCTGCAGACACTGGTGGCCGAGGCGACACCGCGCTGGACGGCCACGGCGGAGGGCATGTTGCTTTTGTACCAACGGCATGGGGCATCCGCTGGCCCCGCCATCGAGGCGCTGCTGGAACCGGCACCGAAGGGCTAGTGTGTACGCCGGCGGCGCTTTATCATACGGCCTGCCATCCGCACACAGAAATGCACCGCGTATTTCCTGAACTATATAGGACAAGACATGAAACTGACCGTCATCGTCGACGACAAGACCAGCTGGATAGAGGTGCCTGAAGACGTGCTCGTCGAGGGCGAGGAGTTTTTCCAGAAAATGGACCGTGACATGGATGGCGGCTGGCGTATGGGACCTGAATTCATAGAGAAGCCCGATCAAGTCGACCGTTGCCGCATCGCCGCCGACAAACTGCTGGTCTCCATGAGCACCGCGAATCAGACCTTGGGCATGCTCATGGCCGGGTATATCCTGAAGCGTCTGCGTGGCGTCAGCGGCGTCAACATCGACACCGGCGGCGAAATTCTGAACACCGAGTTTATGTACCACCAAGACGCGCCCGCAAACACAACATCCGCTGGCGCCCGGCCTGCGGCGTCCACGGGCGACAGCCACCAAAAGCTGGCGGCCGAGGAACAGGCGGCCAAGGACGTCAGCCAGGTTTATAAAGTGGGCAAGGGATTCCGTTTTGCGGCCTACGACCACGCAACCGGCCAGTGGATAGAATCGCCCCTCATTCCCGAC
>JAYSOL010000008.1:0-9318 GCA_043723045.1 Gammaproteobacteria bacterium
GGGGCGCTGCGCAACTCGCATTGCCACTATAAGATGGCAATGCTCAAACAGTGCTCGCGCACATCCCCTGGTGGGGCTGCGGTGCTCGGCGAGCTCAAACGGGGTCCCAAACCCCGCGTAATTTCACTGTGTGAGCATAGTTTGTCCTTAAGCCACCTCTTATACGGCATGATGGAAAAACTTGTCTTTTCTCCGGCTACGCGAGAAGCTTTCATACAATGGAGTTCATCGATCTGAAAATGAAAAAAGCACAAGCACCATTCGGATTCACACTGTTGAATATTCCGATTATCAACTTATGGAAAGAGTTCGAAGCACATCTTCGCCTTTTAGAGACGGAGCTATTTTGGATGATTGGCGATGATTGGGGACGCTACCCTATTTTTCCATTTTCCGTCCTCTTGGTCGACGTCTGATCGATGCAGGTCGCTAAGAACGATCCGTGGTAAAATGGGTCATACAGGTGTTCACTGTTACCCTGAATCAAACTGAAGAGGTTTACAAATGGCTCAGCCCAATTATGCGTTCGCTAAGCGTCAGAAAGAGATCGCTAAGAAACAGAAAAAAGAAGCAAAGCGAAATCAGAAAAATGAAACAAAGCAGCCGTTAGCCCAGGAGGAAGGTCTGCCCCAGCCGCCCGTGGATGGGACGACCGAGGTCTGATCCGCGGTGTTTCATACAGCGCAGTTCGGTAGTTCGGTAGGTTGGGGTGAGCTTGCGAACCCCAACAAACTTGTCGTTGCGCTCCCGCAATGACAGTGAGGGGTTTGGGTTGGTGTAGAATTTAAGTCCCGTCCAAGCTCGCCGAGCACCGCAGCCCCACCGGGAGGTTTGCGCGAGCACTGTTTGAGCCATGCCTCATAGAGGGCATGGCGAGTTGCGCAGCGCCCCGGTGGGGCGAGGAGCACAAGGGACCGCGCGTCTTTTGCGCGGCGAGCGACCGGGTGCCCTTCTCTTTGGTTACTTTCTCTTGGGCAAACAAGAGAAAGTAACCCGCCTGCGACGCACAGGGATGTGCAAGTGCCGCGGAGCGCATGGATGCGCGGGAGCGGCCGGGGCGGGACCCGCTAGTAGCTTTTAAGGCCGCGCGGGAGCGCGTCGACAATAATACAAAGGCTGTTGGGGTTCGCTTTGCTCACCCCAACCTACATTAAATATTGTGGTGGGGCAGGGCGTCACCTACGTATTTTTTTCCAGCCGCTTAAGAAACACTTGCATCTCTTTCGCTGCCTGCTTGTCGCCTTTTTTCTCCGCGACGTCGATGCCATGCCGGTAGGCCTGCATGGCGTCCGGCACATCGCCCGCTTCCGTCAGCGCCTTGCCCAGCAATTTCCACGCCGCCGAATAACCGGGGTCGAGTTGCACCGCCTTGCGCAGGTGCAGCACCGCGTCGGTGTAGCGTTGTAGCTTGAGGCATTCGCCGCCGAGGCCGTAGCGCAGCAGGGCGTTGTCCTGTCCGGCGGCGAGCATTTTTTCCAGGTTGTCGATCAGTGCCATGGGGGATGCGGATACTCTACGTAAAGTTGGCGGTGCGCAGCGCTCACTTGATGTTCTTCGGGTCGATGCCGAGGCCCTTGAGCTTGCGGTAGAGATGCGTGCGTTCCATGCCCACGGCCTGCGCCAGCTCGCCCACGTTGCCGCCGGTGCGCTTCAGGTGGTATTCCAGATATTGTTTTTCGAAATGATCGCGCGCATCGCGCAGCGGCAGATCGAACAGCGATGCCGGGAGGGCGTGTTTCGCCAGGGCCGGCTGGGCGGCGAGCGCCTCGCTGGTTTCGGCCTGGGTGACTTCGCCCGCGCGGTTCAGCATCAGCAGGCGTTGCACCAGGTTGCGCAGTTCGCGTATGTTGCCGGGCCAGGAATAATTGCGCAGCACGTTGAGGGCGGCGGTGGAAAATTTGCGATAGGGCAGCTGTTCGTTTTCCACCATCCAGTTGACGTAATAACTCACCAGTTCCGGCACATCCTCCCGATGGTCGCGTAGCGCCGGGACATGCAGGGGTGCTACGCTCAGATGGTAATAGAGGTCTTCGCGCAGGCGACCTTCGACGACCGCGGCCTTCAGGTCGTGCTGGGTCGCGGCAACGATGCGCGCCTCCAGCGTGATGGCCTGTGATCCGCCAACGCGGCGGAACTGGCGTTGTTCCAGCGCCGCGGTCAGCATGGCCTGGACCGGCAGCTGCATGTCGCCGATCTCGTCCAGGAACACGATGCCCCGGCCGGCCTGCTCGAGACTGCCGGCATGCACCACGCCGTCCTGTTCGCTGCCGAACAGGTGGGCGGCGACCTGCGGGTCGGGCAGGGGGGTGAGGCTGAGCTGGATGAAGCCATACTGGCTGCGCGCGCTGTGGGCGTGCAGGGTGCGCGCCACCAGGTGTTTGCCGGCCCCCGGCTCGCCGGAAATCAGTACGCAGGTATCGTGCGCCGCCAGGCGTTCGATATCGGCGCGCAAGGTCTCCATGGCTTTGCTGCGCCCGACCAGGGTGGGCAGGCGCTCCGAGTGCGTGAGCAGGCGCAGGTTTTCCTGCCGCAGCGTGGCGTTTTGCAGGGCGTGCTCCACGGTAATGAGCAGCTTGGCGGTGGACAGGGGCTTTTCGATAAAGTCATAGGCCCCCAGGCGTATCGCATCCACCGCGGTCTCCACCGTACCGTGTCCGGAGATCATGATGACCGGGAACTCGGGTGTGGCGTTCTTAAACCATTCTTTCAGCAGCGTGATGCCGTCGCCGTCGGGCATCCAGATGTCGAGCAGCACCAGGTCGGGCCGGCGTTGCTTGAAGGCCGCGCGCGCCGCCGCGGCATCCTCCGCGTCGGCGACTTCGTAGTGTTCGTCCTCCAGGATCTCGCGCAGCAGCCGGCGGATATCCGGCTCGTCATCCACGATCAGTATGTAGGCCGAGTTCATGCGCTGCGTTCCCTGGCCAGGCCGCTGCCGTGGGGCTCCGTTTGTGCCAACACCGCATCCATCGGCAGGCGTATGACCAGGAGCGCGCCACCTTCAGACGGATTGGTGGCCCACAGGCTGCCGCTGTGTTCCTCGACGATCTTCTTGACGATGGCGAGCCCGAGGCCGGTGCCTTTTTCCTTGGTGGTCACGTAGGGCTCGAACAGGTGGTCCAGGACCGAGGGTGCAAAACCGGGTCCGTTGTCGTGGGTCTCGAGTTCCACAAAGCGCCGGCCTTCGATTTCATGATAGCGGGTGTTGATGCGCAGCAGCGGATCGGCGCTGGCGGCCAGGGCATCGTTGGCGTTGAGCAGCAGGTTGTGCAGCACCTGGCGCAGGCGCCCGGGATCGGCATTGATCGGCTGCAACGCCGGATCGAGGTTGAGCTGTATGCGCACCGGGTTTTGCCGGCCGCGATACAGCTCGACCACGTCGTTGATGAGCAGGTTCAGGTCCACCGGCACCGGTTGGATCTGCACCGGCCGCGCATATTCAGTGAAGGCATTCACCATGGACTTCATGGCCTCCACCTGTTCGACGATGGTGCGCGTGGCGCGCTCCAGGGTCTGCTGCTGCGAGTGGCTCAGGCCATCCATACATTTCAAGCGGATGCGCTCCGCCGACAGGCGTATGGGGGTGAGCGGGTTTTTGATCTCGTGCGCCAGGCGCCGCGCCACTTCGCTCCAGGCGGCGTCGCGCTGCGCCTGGATGAGGGCGCTGATGTCATCGAACACCACCACGTGACCGCCATGCCGCGCCCGCAGCCCCGGCAGGCGCGTGCCGCGCAAGATGAGGGTGCGTTTGCCGGCATGGCCTTCCAGGCTGGTTTCCGCATGCCACTCGGCGCGTCCTTGCTGGGTGCTGTCCTGGACCGTCTGCACGAACGGCGCGAGATGCGGGTGGCCGTCCAGGATCCACTTGAGGGACCGGCCCACGCCCTGTTCGAGGCTGACACCGAGGATCTGCTCGGCGCTGGTGTTGTAGGTGCGCAGCCGGGCGCGCGGGTCGAACGAGAGCACGCCGGACGACAAATGGGTCAGCACGGTTTCCAGGTAAGTGCGCTGGACCTCGGCCTCGCGCTGACTGTGTTTGGTCTGGCTCTGGGCGCGGTGGATGCGGCGTGTCATGTCGTTGAACGACTTCACCAGGATGCCCAGCTCGTCCCCGCCGGACACCGGCAGTTGTTTGCGGTAATTGCCCTGCGCCACGGCGCGCGTGCCCTCGGCCAGATCGCGTATCGGTGTCACCAGGCGGCGTGCCGAGAAGATCGCGGCCCACACCGCGATCAGCAGGGTGAGCAGCGCCACCAGGCTGAGGGTAAGAATGAAACCGAACTTGAGCGGACCGCGCAGGTAGATGAGCTTCTCGTATTCGACAAACGCCATCTGCACGCTCTCGCCCAGCTTGCTGTAGCGGTCGGGCAGCTGCTGCTGCACCTGCAGGATGCGCAGCGGTGCACCGACGTCGCGCGTACTGACCGGTGCCACGACGCGCAGCTGCAATCCGGATTTGCCCAGGGGATCTATCGTGGCAAACGACTTGCCCTGGCGCGCCTGGGACAGGATGGCTTCATTCGGGCGGTCGGGTACCAGGCTCTTGCTGTCGAGATTGCCGAGACTGCTGGCGGCGATGATTTTTCCGTCTTGGGCGAACAGGGTGATTTCCGTGACACCGTATTGTTCGCGCAGGTCGTCGAGGACGGGTGCCACCATTTTGTCGGGAAAGGGTTCAAGCTCGAAGGCCATATCGCGGGTTTTTTTGCTGAGGTCGTCCTTGATGGCGTCGAGCGCGGTGCGGCCGAGGGACAGGGCATCGTCCAGGGCGCGTTCGATTTTGACGTCGAACCAGTTGTCGATGCCCTTGTTGAAGGCCTGGATGGAAAAAAAGTACACGATGCTCACCGGGGTGACGGCGAGCAACACAAAAAATCCCAGCAGTCGCAGGGTGAGGCGCGATCCCATGACCTTGTTGCGGTACTGGGTGGCCAGATGTTTGAGATTCGCCAGGATCAGGGCCAGCAGCACGATAATGCCGAGGATGTTGATCACCAGGAGCAGCGAGTACATCTGGCTGAACAGCGCGGAGTTCTGGGTCGCGGCGCTCATCATGGCCAGGGCCGCCAGCAACACCAGCGACAGGATCGCCACGGGGGCGATGCCGGTGGCCCAGCGTTTCATCGTTGCACCTCCCGGCGGACCCAGCCGGTGTTGTGGTGCCACGACGGGGTGACATAGGCCAGGGGCCGCAGGGGCGACGGCAGGGTTTCGATATCCAGCAGCACGCGCAGCTTGAGCCAATAGCGCAGGCTGGGGTTGATGTCCTTCTTTTTCGGCAAGGGAATGTCCAGCTCGTTGAGCGCGCCCGCGTAGGCCAGGGCCGCCTGTGCCGAGGGGAAGCGTGCGAACTCGTCGGCGCCGACGTCGGCGCTGCTCACCAGATACTGCCCGGACAGCGCATGGTACTGGATGCGTCGATGCAGGGTCCGGTCGGTGACCACCCGGTCCCAGAGAAAGCGCCGGTATTCCACCAAAGCGAGGTCGATGACCACATCCAAGGGGATGCCTTTGTTCAGGGCCTCTTCGGAGCGGGCGCTGAGGGACATGTCCAGGGTGGTGCTGATGTGCAGCGCGTCATCCACGAAGCGGGCGTCGACATCGCGCACCACAAAATCCGCCCCGGCACCACGGGTAAAAATGGCGAAAATGATGCAGGCCATCAGACCAGGGATGCGCAGGCGATGTCGCGTGCCCCTGGTCATGGTGCCTCCGCACCCAACACCTTGCGCACACAGGCATAGTAAAAACCATCCATGCCTGCTTCACCCGGCAGTACCTGGACGCCGTGACCGGTGGCGTGCGCCCAGGACAGCGCCAAGGGCACGGCGGTGGCGTCCGCGTGGCGCGTCAGGAAGTCGCGCATTTGATGCTCATTTTCCATGGGCAATATCGAGCAGGTCACGTACAACAGCTTACCGCCTGGCGTGAGCCACGGCCACAAGGCATCCAGAATGCGCGCCTGGGTGCGCTGCAATTCCACCAGATCCTGTTCAGTGCGGTGGTGTTTGATGTCCGGATGACGCCGGATGACGCCGGTGGCGGAACAGGGGGCGTCCAGCAGAATACGGTCGAAGGCCGGACCCTGCCACCAGGCGGCGGGGGTGGCGGCGTCGCCGGTGATCAGCGTGGCGCCGAGGCCTAAGCGCGTGAGGTTTTGCGTGACGCGCTCCAGGCGGCTGGCGTCATGGTCCACGGCCACCAGCCGCACCGACGGTGTGCGTTCCAGAATATGGCACGCCTTGCCCCCGGGTGCGGCGCAGGCATCCAATATCTGCTCGCCCGGTTGTGCGTCCAGCAGGGTGGCCGCCAACTGGGCGGCGCCGTCCTGCACCGACACAAGCCCCGCGTGAAAGCCGGGCAGATTGGTCACGGGCACCGGCTGAACCAGGGTCAGACCGGCCTCCGTGTGCGCCACGATGGTGGCCGGCATGCCGCCACTGGTGAGGGCAGTCAGGTAGTCGGCGCGGGTGGTCTTTTGAAGATTCACCCGCAGGGTCATGGGTGGACGCTCATTGTTGGCGGCACAGATCGCCGGCCAGTCCTCCGGCCAGGCGTCACGCAAGTGTTGCAGCAGCCACGGGGGATGGCTGTAGGCCAGGTGCGGTGCGGTGATGAGCTGGGCGCGCTCTGCCGGTGGCATGCGCAGAAAGTTGCGCAGCACCGCGTTCACCAGATTCTTCGCCCAATCCTTGCCCAGGGCGCTGGCCGCCGAAACGGTTTCCGTCACCGCCGCGTGGGGCGCCACCTGCATATGGGTCAGTTGATACAGGCCCACCAATAACAAGGCGTGGATGTCCTGGTCCTTCTGCTTAAGGGGTTTTTTCAGGAACGCCTGCAGTTGTGCCTGCAAGGCAATGGCCCAGCGCAGGGTACCGTAAGTCATTTCCTGAATGAGACCGGCGTCACCCCGGTGTGATGGCGCCGGGGCTGCCAGGGCATGTTCGAGGGCCGCGGTGAGGGAGCGACCCGCGTGCAGTACCTCGGACACCACCTGTGCCGCCATGGCACGTGCCGGCAGGACGTCAGGGCGGCGTGTCATGTCTCGCACCCCAGTACGCTGCCGATGGTGAGGTGTTGGCCATGGCGCATCTCATCGGCGGTCAACGGCCGACCCCCTTCCCATTGCAGGCGCAGCAGGCTGAGCACGCCAGCGCCGGTCTGGACATGGATGCCGCGCGCATCCATGGCGAGTATCGTTCCGGCTACGGCGTGCCGGTCTCCCGCGACGCCGGCGTCCACCGGTGCCGCTTCCCAAATTCGCAATAGCCTTCCTGCGTGGCGCGTGTGCGCCATGGGCCAGGGGTTGTAGGCGCGGATCTTGCGTTGCAGCACCAGCGCCGACAGGGTCCAGTCGAGCAACGCCTCGCCTTTACTGAGCTTGGCGGCATAGTTGGCCTGCTGGTCGTCCTGGGGTTGCGGCGTCGCGCTGCCGGATTCGATTTGTTTTAAGGTTTCCACCAGGGCCAGGGCCCCGAGCTGTGCCAGCCGATCGTGCAGACCTTGGGCGTTATCCATCGCCCCGATCGGTGTCTCCACCCGGCGCAGCATATCGCCGGTGTCCAGCCCGGCGTTCATCTGCATGATGGTCACGCCCGTGCGGGCGTCGCCCGCCTCGATGGCGCGCTGGATCGGCGCGGCGCCACGCCAGCGCGGCAGCAGCGAGGTGTGCACGTTGAGGCAGCCCTTGGCCGGGATATCGAGGATGGCCTGGGGCAGGATCAGCCCGTAGGCCACCACCACCATGCAGTCCGGCCGCAGTCGGCGCAGTGCCTCGACCTCGCTGTCGGACTTAAGGGAGATGGGTTGTGCCACCGGGAGGGCGTGCGCCTGCGCAAAGTGTTTCACGGGGCTGGCGGTCAATTGCCGGCCACGGCCCGCCGGCCGGTCCGGCTGGGTATACACCGCCAGCACGTGATGGCCCGCCTGCAGGATCGCCTGCAGGGTGGGGACGGCGAACTCCGGGGTCCCGGCAAAGACCAGGTTCAAGCGATGATTCCTCCGGAGTTGAGCATGCCTGCGTGAAGGGTGCGTGCCGGTGCAGGGCCGCACCGGATGCTTGGCCTACATGGCCAGGCGTTCTTGTTTTTCCAGTTTCTTGCGGATACGGTTTTGTTTCAGACGCGAGAGGTAATCCACGAATACCTTGCCGTCCAGGTGGTCGATCTCATGCTGGATACAGACCGCCAGCAGCCCCTCGGCCTCCATCTCGAAGGGCTGACCGTCGCGATCCAGGGCGCGCACGCGAACATGCAGTGCGCGCTCCACCTCGTCGTAGATCCCCGGCACGGAGAGGCAGCCCTCCTCCACCACCTGGACACCGTCGCGTTCGATGATTTCCGGGTTAATAAAGACCCGCAGGGCGCTGCGCTGCTCGGAGGTGTCGATGATCACCACCCGCAGGGCACGCTCAACCTGGATGGCGGCCAGCCCAATGCCGGGCGCCTGGTACATGGTTTCCGCCATGTCGTCCACCAGACGGCGTACCGTGGCGTCGACCTGGTTCACCGGCCGGGCGACCTGTCGTAGCCGCGGGTCTGGATAATGCAGAATCTTTAGTATGGCCATGATCTCGATACGCGTTCAGCGGCGCGTTTCCATTCCTGTCAATCTGGTTTATTATCAATTCAAATGATACTGAATAACAAGATAATTTTTCTCCGCGCCGCGTGGCGAGCCTGAGAAAAATAGACTAAACTCGGTCACAACACCACAGGGGAAAAAACACCCATGTCTCGTAAAAACCTGTCGCTGGTAGGGATCTTAACGTTGATCCTTGCCACCACCGCGCCGGTCTGGGCGGACGTCGTCCAGCTCGCACCCAACCATCCCGAACGCTACATCGTGGTCAAGGGCGATACGCTTTGGGATATCTCGACGCGCTTCCTCAAAGACCCGTGGCGTTGGGCCAGCGTATGGAAGATCAATCAGCAGATCAAGAACCCGCACCTGATTTATCCCGGCGATGTCATTGTGCTGACCTACGATGCCGAGGGCCGGCCGCAACTCAGCGTGTTGCGCGATGAACAAGCCGCGCCGGGCACGGGTACCGCCCCGGCCGTTGAACCGACCGACACCACGCCGGCGCCCGCCGGTATGAACGTCGTTAAACTGACGCCCAAGGCGCGCATAGAGTCCCTGTCCGATGCCATCCCCACCATTAGTCCGGACGCCATCGTTCCGTTTCTGACACAGCCCCTGGTGGTGGGCAAGCGCGAACTGGAAAACGCGGGTTACGTCACCATCGGCCTGGATGACCGAGTGGCCCTCGGCGATGGCAGCGAGTTTTATGCGCGTAAGCTGGGCCCCAATCCCGTGGAG
>JAYSOL010000009.1:0-5635 GCA_043723045.1 Gammaproteobacteria bacterium
CGATCACCACCTCCAGACGTTCGGTACCCCAGTGCAGGACGGCCGCTGCCGCCAAGGCCCCAAGCACCGCGCCGGCGTGATCCAGGGCCCGGGTCAGACCAAAGGCACGGCCGGCGGAGGCATCGTCGACGCTGTCGGCGATGAGGGCGTCGCGCGGTGCGGTGCGTAGGCCCTTACCCGTCCGGTCGGTCAGGCGGATGATGAGTACCGCCACCCAATGACCTACGAGCCCCACCAGGGGTCGCGCCAGGTTGGACAACAAATAGCCGGCGATCACGAAGGACTTGCGCCGTCGCCCGATGCGATCCGACACCCGACCGGACCACAGCTTGAGCAGATTGGCCAGCAGTTCGGCCGTGCCTTCGATCAAGCCCAGGACGGCGGGCCCTGCGGACAATACGGTGACCAGCAGCAAGGGGATCAGCGGCACCACCATTTCGCTGGCGAAATCATTCAGCAGGCTGACCACGCCCAGGATGATGACGTTGCGCGGTAGGCGCCCGGGTTTAGGTGTGCCGGTATTCATGTCGCTCGCTGGGGATCTTTCCGCCGATCATGGGTGGCGGCCATCACAATAATTTGTCGGACATATTTATTTGTCTGGTCGCGGCGGGTGTTTCATCACGCCACCTTGAGTGTGCTGAATGTGGAGAATGACTGACATGCATGGCCCTTTCATATCCCGCGGCGTGCTATCCGAGCGCATTAATGATTGCTAATGCACCAGGGTGGCTGAGCACGGCAAGACGCGTGCCGGAAGCGTTAAGCGCCGTGACGGCGCAACCTGAAGCTGACGTAAAATTTAGTGGTGTGTCCATGCGCGTACACGTCATCTTAACGCGCTCGCTACCCGCTGTGCACCTGATTGTCTTCTGGAAAAACTTCAAGTAGAGTTGACCGACCCTGCTTTGAGTGAAGTTTAATGTACGCAGGTGGCGTGATCGTTGCTGCATCACAGGTTGGTTGTTTCCATGCGGTTGGGTTTACCACCGCTTGATTCAGCGCTCATCAACACACGGTGTATTCGTGCAGACTTAATCAAAGAAAGAGGTTATGCTTTTATGCAAACTGGTACTGTGAAGTGGTTCAATGAGTCCAAGGGTTTTGGTTTTATCACACCCAGCGACGGCAGCCCGGATGTATTCGTACATTTCTCCACCATAGAAGGCGACGGATTCAAGACCTTGGCAGAAGGTCAGAAAGTGGAGTTTGAGGCCAATAAGGGCCCCAAAGGCATGCAGGCCACCCGCGTTTTGCCGCGATAACGACGCTGAGTTTCACGCTGAGTTTCAAAGAGACATGCAAGCCCCGCCACCGTGCGGGGCTTTTTTTTACAGTTGTGGCAATATAGCGCGACTTCTTCCTCCTAAAACGAACAGATGTGAACATGTGTCCAGTGGCAGATCATTTTTCGGATAGCCTGGTGCGGTTAGTGTTCAGTAATTCATGGTGCCAGGAATGTCGCTTGCTTATCTCATAGAACATTACGGTTATCTTGCGCTGCTGATAGGCAGCTTTCTCGAGGGCGAAACGCCTCTGGTGCTGGCCGGTTTTGCCGCCCAGCGTGGACACCTGGAATTGCGCTGGGTGATCGCGGTGGCGTTTATCGGCAGCTTTGCCGGGGATCAATTGTTTTTCTACCTCGGCCGGCGTTACGGCCCGGCGCTGATCAACCGGCGCGCCTCCTGGCGCAACCGGGCGGACAAGGTTTACCGCTTGATCGAACGGCATCAGATATTTCTGATCCTGACCTTCCGCTTCTACTACGGCCTGCGCAGCGTCACACCTTTCGCCCTCGGCGCCAGCAACGTGTCGCGCGGCCGTTATCTGGTGCTCAACGCCATCGGCGCCCTCATCTGGGCCATCGCCCTTGGCTGGGCCGGCTATCTCTTTGGGCGTGCCTTCGAACTGTGGCTGGATGATTTCAAACGCTATGAACTTTATGTGCTCGGTGGCCTGGCCCTGGCCGGTGTTATAATCTGGTTAACCAGTCTGTATATCGGTGCGCGCAAGCCGAAACCAAAAGACGATAGCCTTGGCAGCGGAGATACATGACCTTACCCAGCCTACGCCGAACACTCACCGGAAAGTTTATCGTATTGCTCCTGTGTTTTCTGGTGTTGCAGGCGGTCCAGCTGGCAGTAGGTGTCACCGCGATCCTGCACCTGGGCGAAGAGGCGGCGCTGGTGAACGAGGTCGGCAGGCAGCGCATGGCCACGTTCTTGCTCGCCAGTGTCGCGCGTCAGGCGGTGGATGCGGCTGGGTGGGGCCAGGCCGAGCAGGAAGTCTTTGATCGTAACGTTGCTGAGGCCGACCGGTTCTTTCAACGCTACAGCGATCCAGTTTTTATCGCGGGATTGCCATCCCCATTAGCCAAAACCCATCTCGCTACGGCCAAACGTGTCTGGGCAACCGAGCTCCGGCCATCGCTGGTGTTAGTGAGGCAGGGCGATCAGCCGGCGGCGGCAACCGACGCCGCACTGCGGCGCTACGAGTCCCTGGCGCTGGAGCAGGTGCAGCGCTTCGACAGCATCGTTACCCTTATCGAAGGCGACATACGCTACGATACCCTGGCCCTCGCCGTCTTTCAGTCCCTGCTGCTGGGGGTGACGTTAATGCTCGGCATGGTCGGACTGTATATGGCGCGCGTCATCGTTACGCTGCCGATGCGCAAGTTGATCGAAGCCGCCGCCGCCATTGCCGCCGGCGCGTATCAACAGCGTGTCCCGGTCTCGTCGCACGATGAAATCGGCCAGCTCGGCGCCACCTTCAATCAGATGACCACCGCCATTGCGGAGAAAACCGAGCGCATCACCGCCCTGAACCAGGTGGCGGTGGTGGTCACCTCATCCCTGAGCAAGGAGGATGCCCTCGACCGTATCATGCGGCATGGCATGCGGCTGGTCGGCGCCAAGGCGGCTTGCATCGGGCTGTATGATCAGCGCGCCCAGCGCTTTGACGAATGGGTGACACAGGGACTGTCCGCGACCTTTGTCGAACGCCTCGAGGAGGAACCCGATGATTGGGCGACCCGCTGTTTCAGCAGCGACACCTATGTGTTGAGCAATGATTTCCCCGCCACGGGCTGCCCGCTGGGTCAACGCGAGCGCGACGCAGGCATCAAGGGTTACATCTGCCTGCCGCTCACCAGCCATGACCGGCATCTCGGTGTCATCAATCTGTATCTCACCGACCGCGAGGACTTCCTGCCGGATGAAATCGGGCTGCTCATCACCTTCGGCCATCTGGCCGCCGGCGCCATCGAGAATGCGCGTCTGTATGCCTCCATGTCAGAGCTGGCGGCGCGCGACGTGCTCACCGGTCTGTACAACCGTCGCATGCTCGAGCAGCGTCTGACGGAGGAGGCGCAGCGTGCGTTCCGCTATGCCAAGCCCTATTCCGTGCTGATACTGGATATCGATCGCTTCAAGGCCATCAACGACACCTACGGTCACCCGGCAGGCGATGCGGTATTGCAGTCCCTTGCGCGCACACTGCAGCGGGAGGTGCGCGATATCGACACCGTGGCGCGCTATGGTGGCGAGGAGTTTGTCATCATACTGCCGGAGACCGACGGCCTGGCCGGCACGCGCCTGGCGGATCGCCTGCGCACGCTGATTGCGGAGACGCCCATTGCGTTACCCGCGGGCGGGGAGATAAGCATCACCGTCAGCATCGGTATCGCTTCGTATCCGCATTGCGCGGATACCTCGCAGCTGGTGATCGAACGTGCCGACCAGGCGTTGTATGTCGCCAAGCAGAGTGGTAGGAACCGCGTGAGTTTCTACGGCGACATGCTGAAGACGCAGCTGGAAAAGAATCCCAACCGGATAGTTGAACTGCTCAACCAGGATAGGCGGAATATTTCCGCGGTGGCCACGGCGGCGGATGCCAAGTCCTCTTATTTCCACAACCATGCTTCGATGGTGGATGAGGTTGCGGCGCATCTGGGCAATATCCTCGGGCTGGCGGCCGATGACCTGGAAATCCTGCATTGTGCGGCGCAACTGCACGATGTCGGTTTGATCGGCGTGCCTGACAGTGTGCTGCAAAAATCTGCGGTACTCGGCCAACTGGAGCAGGAGCTGATGCGGCGGCACCCGGTGATTATGGCGGATATCCTCGAACAGACTACTGAGTTTAAGTCGGTGGCGCCGGTGGTGCGCCATCATCATGAGCATTTTGACGGCAGTGGCTACCCGGATGGCCTCAAAGGTGAGGCGATCCCTTATCTGTCACGCATACTCGCGGTGGTGGATGCCCATAATGCGATGGTCAGCCAGCGGCCGCACCGAAAGTCACTGACGTCGAGCGCGGCGTGCCGGGTCCTGGAGCACGAGGCGGGCAAACAGTTCGATCCGGACATGGTGCGGGCCTTCGTGCAGCTTATCGAACGCGGGCTGTTGCCGGGTAAATAATGTGCTGGGTGCCGCGCGTGGGTGGGGCGGTCTGCGGCTATTTCCTGCGCTCCATAGCCAGCGCATAAAACCCATCGGTGTGATGCACGTGTGGCATCAGCCGCAAGGCGTTATCCGCCAAGGCGATGGCGATCCCGCGCCGCGCCAGGATCTCTCCCGCCGGCAGGGGGCGGAATGCAGGGTGATCCGCGAGAAACGCAGCAGTGATGTCATCGTTCTCTGCGCGCAGCAGGCTGCACGTGGCGTACACCAGGCGGCCGCCGGGTTTTACCAGGGTGGCGGCGGCGGTCAGGATGCGCGCCTGGGTGGCGGTGGTGGCCGCCATGTCCGGCTCGCGCCATTTGCTGTCCGGGTTGCGTCGCAGCGTGCCGGTGCCGGTGCAGGGTGCATCCACCAGCACCCGGTCGACCTTGCCCGCCAGTCGCCGCACGCGCGCATCGCGCTCGTGGGCAATGGCGATCATGCGCACATTGTCGAGCCCGGCGCGTATTAAGCGCGGCTTGAGGCGATCGAGACGCTTTTGCACGATGTCGAAGGCATACAGCGAACCGCTGTTGGCCATCATCACCCCCAGGTGCAGGGTCTTGCCGCCGGCGCCGGCGCAGAAATCCACCACCATCTCCTGCCGCCGGGCCTCGAGCAGCGGCGCCAGTAACTGACTGCCTTCGTCCTGTACTTCGAATAGCCCCGCCTGAAAACTCTGCGTCTTGAACAGCGGCGCACGCTCACGCCTTCGCAGGCCCACGGGCGAATACGGCGTGGCCTCCACCGGGAAACCCTCTTGGGCAAGTTTTTCCGCCACTTCGTCGCGTTCGGCCTTGAGGGTGTTGACACGCAGGTCCAGGGTCGCCGGCTGATTCAGTGCCGCCGCCAGTGCACGGGTCTCGGCCTCGCCGACCTGCGCCAGCAGTTTGTCCAGCAGCCAGTCGGGCAGGTCGGTTTGTGCGCCCAGGGGAAGTTCCGCACTGGGGGTGTGCAGGCGTGCGGCGTAGTCGCGCACGCCCTTGCCGTCGGGGTTGTGTTTCGGCGGGCGGTAGCCGGCGTCTTCCACGGCGCGTGCACTCCAGCCCTGGGCGAGCATCAGGTAGATAGCGACCTGGTCCTCGGCGCGCGCCGGTATGGCTTCAGCGATGTATTCCAGGAAACGCCGGCGTCGGAGACAGCCATAGACGGTTTCCGCCACGAAGCCGCGATCGCGCACCCCGAGATTGCGATGG
>JAYSOL010000010.1:0-2573 GCA_043723045.1 Gammaproteobacteria bacterium
TTTGAGAATCGCAATTTCGATCTGGCGGATATCGGCATCGTGTTCAAGCCGCAGAGCGATCTGGCGATCATGAACTACATCGCCAACTACATCATTCAAAACGGCGCGGTCAACCAGGACTTCGTCAAGCGGCACGTGAATTTCGCCGCCGGCGTCACCGACATCGGCTATGGTCTGCGACCGACCCACCCCCTGCAGAAGGCGGCGAAGAATGCGGAAAACGCCAACGATTCGTCGCCCATCTCCTTCGAGCAGTACAAAAAGTTCGTCGCGGAGTACACCCTGGACAAGGCCCACGCCATTTCCGGCGTGCCCAAGAAGCAACTCGAGGACCTGGCGAAGATCTACGCCGATCCGAAGAAGAAGGTGGTGTCGTACTGGACCATGGGCTTCAATCAGCACACCCGCGGCACCTGGGCCAATAACCTTATCTATAATATCCACCTGCTCACCGGCAAGATCGCCGAGCCCGGCAACGGTCCGTTCTCCCTCACCGGCCAGCCGTCGGCCTGCGGCACGGCGCGCGAGGTCGGGACCTTCGCCCACCGCCTGCCGGCGGATATGCTGGTGACCAAGAAAGAGCATCGCGATATCGCGGAAAAGATCTGGAAGCTGCCCACGGGCACTATCCCCGACAAACCCGGCTACCACGCGGTGCTTCAAAATCGCATGCTCAAGGACGGAAAACTCAACGTCTACTGGGTGATGTGCAACAACAACATGCAGGCGGCGGCCAACATGAACGAGGAGACGCTGCCGGGTTACCGCAATCCGGAGAATTTCATTATCGTCTCCGACCCCTATCCCACGGTCACCACCCTGGCGGCGGACCTGATCCTGCCCACCGCCATGTGGGTGGAGAAGGAGGGCGCCTACGGCAACGCCGAACGCCGTACCCAGTTCTGGCGCCAGCAGGTCAAGCCCCTGGGCCAGGCGAAATCCGATCTGTGGCAGATCGTGGAGTTTTCCCGGCGCCTCAAGGTCGAGGATATCTGGCCGAAAGATCTACTGGCCAAGAGCCCGCAGTACCGCGGCAAGACCCTGTTCGACATTCTTTACGCCAACGGTCAGGTGAATAAATATCCCTTAAGCCAGGTGCAGAAGGGATTTGACAATGATGAGTCGCAGCACTTCGGCTTCTATCTGCAAAAGGGTCTGTTCGAGGAGTATGCCGCCTTCGGTCGCGGTCACGGCCACGATCTGGCGTCCTTCGACCTGTACCACCAGGCACGCGGCCTGCGCTGGCCGGTGGTGGGTGACAAGGAAACCCTGTGGCGCTATCGCGAAGGGTATGACCCGTATGTGAAGAAAGGCGAGGGCGTGCGTTTCTACGGCAAGCCCGACGGTCGTGCCGTGGTGTTTGCCCTGCCGTACGAACCGCCGCCGGAGGTGCCGGACAAGGACTACGACCTGTGGCTGGTCACCGGCCGGGTGCTGGAGCACTGGCACTCCGGCAGCATGACGCGGCGCGTGCCCGAGTTGTATCGCGCCTTTCCCGACGCGCTGGTCTTCATGCACCCGGACGACGCCCAGGCGCGAGGCCTGCAGCGCGGCATGGCGGTAAAAATTCAGGCGCGCCGCGGCGAGATTGCGATGCGTGTGGAGACCCACGGACGCAACCGTCCGCCCGTGGGTATGGTGTTTGTACCGTGGTTCGATGAGAGCCGGCTGATCAACAAGCTGACGCTGGATGCGACGTGTCCGATTTCGAAACAGACGGACTACAAGAAATGCGCCGTGCGCATCGTGAAGGTGTGAGCGTGTGCGGACCGGAAACGCATACAGTCCATTGCGTGCAAGCACGCGTCGGCGTTCTACGTGATTTTTGGCAATAAAACGGAGACGGCAACATGAAAAAGTCGATCATTCTGGGGCTGGCGATGGCGCTCGGCGCCGTGGCCTGTGTTCTGCCGGCGCTGGCGCAGGAAACGGAGCCGCCCAAGGGCCTGCGCGGCAATGTACCCCTGGATCAGGAACAGGATCCGCCGCTGCTTAAACAATGGCAGCGCGACCGCGACCCGATTCCGCGCGATTATGTGCAGCAGCCGCCGCTCATCCCGCACAGCATCGCCAGCTATCAGATCACGCGCAACGCCAACAAGTGCCTGGACTGTCATAGCTGGTCGCGTTACAAGGAGTTCGGCGCCACCAAGATCAGCCTGACGCATTTCAAGGATCGCGCCGGAACGGAACTGGCGGACGTGTCGGCACGCCGCTACTTCTGCACCACCTGCCATGTGCCGCAGGTGGATGCCGAGCCGCTGGTGGAAAATACCTTCAAGCCGATCAACGCTGTCACGCAACAGTAATGAGATGCCCAGTCAGGATGCCGCGACGCCGCCCCGGATGTTTCCGGGAACCGCAGTGACAACGACAACAACACACAGGTTATCGCTATGTTAAAAAATACCAAGCTCGGCCGGTTTAGTGCAACGGTCTGGAGAGTGTTGCAACAGCCCAGCACGCGTTACTCCCTGGGATCGCTGCTGGTGGTGGGATTTCTCACGGGCATTATTTTTTGGGGTGGATTCAACACCGCCATGGAGGCGACCAACACCGAGACGTTCTGCATT
>JAYSOL010000011.1:0-3187 GCA_043723045.1 Gammaproteobacteria bacterium
CCTCCTGCATCCATGCAGTCGTGTCCTTCTCCCCAAGGGAGAAGGCACCCTTCGATGGCGATGGCGCATTATTGTTGGCGCGCATCTCTTCTTCCGTGGCGTAGGGATTCAACGGCGGGTTCAGCGGTCCGGGGGTATCGATGTGGGTCGAGTCGATCTCGGTCCAAGCGGCGGGCGGTGAACTTTCCGATGCCGTGCGCGCAAGAGGTAGTGCGCCACAGGGCTGCGCGAACGCCGTGCCGCGCACATCGGTGATATTCTTGATCGATTCACCCGCCGCCAGGCGATGGGCGATCTCCACGACCTGGCGCTCGGCGTTGCCATACACCAGCAGGTCGGCCTTGGCGTCGAGCAGGATGGAGCGCCGCACCTTGTCCGACCAATAGTCGTAATGCGCAATGCGCCGCAGCGACGCCTCGATGCCGCCGATGATGATGGGCACATCGTGATACGCCTCGCGCGCACGCTGGGCGTACACCACCACCGAACGATCCGGGCGCTTGCCGCCTTCGCCATTAGGCGTGTAGGCGTCGTCGCTACGGATACGGCGATCGGAGGTGTAGCGATTGACCATGGAGTCCATGTTGCCGGCGGCGACGCCGAAAAAAAGATTCGGCCGGCCGAGTGCCTGGAATGGGTCCTTGCTGTGCCAGTCGGGCTGCGCGATGATGCCGACGCGGAAGCCCTGGGATTCCAGCAGCCTTCCTACGAGGGCCATACCGAAGCTCGGATGATCCACGTAGGCATCGCCGGTAACAATGATGATGTCGCAGCTGTCCCAACCCAGGTCGTCCATCTCGGCACGCGACATGGGCAACACCGGCGCCGCGCCAAAGCGCTTGGCCCAGTACTTGCGGTAGGAAAAAAGATCGCGTGCGGTTTGCATGGGCTGGGCTGTTCAATACACCATAAAAGGGAAAACACTCTTGGGAGGGCCGGCGAATAACCCAATATTTATCAGGGATTTGCCGCGGCGACGGGTCAATTATAGCTGAAAAACAGTATGAATTACTGCCCCAGGCTGCATGGCTGCCTGTTTTTACGCAACGCGGGTGGGTTATCCCCGGAAATATCGGACTTTCAAGGTGTGCTCAGCCGGGGCTTGTGCCAAAATCATCCCTATTTAGCACGAGAACCGTTATGAATCTTGACCGCGTCAACTCCGGCAGCGATGTACCCCGCGACATCAATGTCATCATCGAAATTCCGTCCCACAGCGATCCGGTAAAATACGAAGTGGACAAGGCCACCGGCGCGATGTTCGTGGACCGCTTCATGAACACCGCCATGCACTACCCGTGCAACTACGGTTATGTTCCCCACACCCTGTCCGAAGACGGCGACCCGGTGGACGTGCTGGTGGTGACGCCGGTGCCCCTCATCAGCGGTTCGGTGATCCGCTGCCGGCCCATCGGTCTGCTCAAGATGACCGACGAGGCCGGGCCGGACTCGAAGCTGCTCGCGGTGCCCATCGACAAGCTGTGTATGCTCTTCCGTCATGCCCAATCACCGGACGACATGTCGCCCATGCTGTTGGCGCAGATCTCGCACTTCTTCGAGCACTACAAGGATCTCGAACCGAACAAATGGGTAAAGGTGGAAGGCTGGTCCGACGCCGACTCCGCCAAGGCGGAGATACTCTCCGGGATAGATCGCTACAACAGCGCCAAGGTCAAACCTTGTTTCTAAGCATAACGTCGTAACAATACCGCCGAGCCGTGGCAACAGTAGTTGTAGGGTGGGCATCGCCCACCAACGCGCGCCAGCAGATGCCATGATCGGTGGGCAATGCACTGGAAACTGCTCCTGCGTTTCCAGTACTTCCGCCATCCCTGGCGGTCGCCCACCCTACAAACCAGAAGCCATAGATGCCGCAATGTCAGATCGGCTTGTCCTACGCGAATGGCCACGGAGAGCGCCTGCTATGAACAACTATCTCGCCCTAGCCCACGCCAGCGTACTGGTGCACGATACACCCACCGCGCTCGCGTTCTATTGCGGTGTGCTGGATATGCCGCTGGACGCCGGACGTCCCGACCTCGGCTACCCCGGGGCGTGGCTCAGTGTCGGCACGCAGCAGATTCACCTGCTTGAACTGCCGAACCCCGATCCGACCACTGGCCGACCGGCTCATGGCGGACGTGACCGGCACATTGCCGTGCAGGTCGGTGATCTCGACCGCTTGAGAAACCAGCTGGAGCAGGCCGGTATCGTCCATACACTCAGTCGTTCCGGCCGGCGTGCATTGTTCTGTCGTGATCCGGATGGCAACGCGCTCGAGTTCATCGAAACACCCTGAGCGTCCGCCCAGACTGCGCCATGGGTGTCGCCGGCACGCTCAGGGGTTGTTGAGGATGATCAGCGCCACCCCGGCGAACACCAGCGCGCCTCCGGCCACCACGCTGGGATTGATGTGTATCTGGCGGAACAATAAATAGGAAAACAGCACGACGAACACCGGATAGGAGATCTCGATGAGGCTCGCCAAGGTGGCGTTACGGCTATTGATGGACATATACAACAGCACCGAACCCGCGATGCTGGTGAGCGACAGGGCGATGACGATGAGCTTCGACCCCCAGTCCATGCCCTTGATGACGACGTAGTCGGCGGCCAGGTGGCGGTGGAACACCGCCGCAACAAGGAGAATAGGGATCACCGTCAGCATCAGCACCCCGACCGGCGAGATACGCTTCAGCGCGTTGTCCACCAGGGGATAATGGATGCCCCATATAATGGCCGCGCCGAGTGCCGTCACATACCAGGGTAATTGCATGGTGCTTGTTCCTCCGGGCTACCATTTATTATAGTCATTTTCCGGGTGCAGCCTTAATACCGCATGCCCGGTTGCGCGGTACGGAACCAGGCCTCCAGCGCCGTGGCGCGCGCGTCGCCTTCCGCCGGCGACCAGGCGGCGAAGTCTTGCGCTCCCATGGGCCGGTACGGTCCGGATTTTATTTCTATCACACTCGATCCCGATTCAAGCGCGGTCACGGTGTGCCAGGTGTCCGCGGGAATCTCGATGCCCAACACCGGGCCACCAGGGCGGGCTTCGATACGCTCGGTCACCTCGCCGGCATCGTTAAAGATCAGTGCGACCACCGCACCCGTCAGACAAAGAAACAATTCCCAGCGTCCATCACCGGCATGGCGAGGGGGCCGGACATAACTGCCCGGCTCGATGGCA
>JAYSOL010000012.1:0-1802 GCA_043723045.1 Gammaproteobacteria bacterium
TCGAGCGCGACCACGCCTCCGGGGGCATCGGGATCGACCCGCAGGGAAGGGACATGTCGTTTGATCTGGAGCGGGTCGAGCCCCGCTTTCGAGGCCAACCGGTGCACCACCGTTTTCACCAACGCCGCCGGCCCTTGTTCGCGCGTTGACAAATTGCGTAATCCTAAACGGGTTCGAAAGAAACGATTGGCGGTATAAACCCGCGCGCGCCAGCGGCTTTGGCGGGTGAAATGCTCGGTCGACAGCGACACATTGACGCTATCCAAATTGGTCACGCGATGCGGTGCATTCTGCGGCCAGGTGGCCCACTGCCCGGGCTCCAGATCGTAGACCACGGCCGCTTGATCGTATGAATTCTCGTAGGGCAGATATTCATGCCGCACACCGGCAAAGATATCTTCCAGCAACTCGCGTTGCATATAACGCTCATCCAGTGCCGGATAAACCCAGACGCGCTTGCGCCCGCGAATATGCCAAAGCACCGAGGCCGGCCCATCGGCATGGTAGTAGACCAGCACGTGCGGCGAAGAAATCAGCAAGGTGCCTTGGCTTGCCACCGGGGAGAAGCCCGGGACTTGTGCGGCGAGCTGTGCGTACAAGTCATCAATGAGTTTTCGGTAACGCGCATCCGCCCGGTCAACACGGGTGATGTTGAGCCACAGGCGTCCGTTTTTAACGGCGCGCAATAAATCGGCACCGCTCACGCCGTCGTGCAGCGCCAGCCGGTTGCCTTCGGTATGGGTCGGATCGTTTCCCATGGTCAGCGCGTACAGGTGCTGGCGTGGAAAACGGTCGAGCAAATCGATTAACGCGTCGTCGCTAAACAATTCGTGCTGATGCAGGTTATGCCCGGCCAGCAGCGGCCGACGGCCGAAGTCTGCACTGTTCGATGCGGGTAACTCAACACGCGCGGTGGTCATTTACTGTGCTCCTTCATCACCGTGGGTCCCGTTAGGGAATTAAACCAAAAACCGACACTTGATATTGCGAACCGATATACACCTTGCCATTCGCCACGGTCGGGATGCTGAACTTGATCGCCGGGCCAGGATTATCGCGTAACGGGTTCTCGTTACTGCTGTAGAGCGTGGTGGAAACATTGGCCGCCGGGTAGGCATACAGTACGCCCGCTGCACCGGAACCATTGGTCTCCAATGCCCAGACAATTCCATTCGTAGCGCCATTGGCGGAAACAACCGGCGTGGCGCCCGGCCAGGGGAAGCTGTTCGTCGACTGCACGGGCGTCAGAGAAATCCGCCCATTGCTCAAGGGGTAGGCCCTCAGCCGGTCTCCGATCGCCGCCATGTACACCGTATTCTCGAAGTATGCCGGGGTACCGAAGATGGAACAGCGGCCCGTTGCGCAAGTCCCCCAGTTAAAGGACTGCAGGATTTGACTGTCGCTGCCGGCTTGGAATCTTCCCAAGTTGTCGCGGTTGAGCAAGTAAGCGACACCTTGTTTTCCAAGGCTCAGTATCAACGGAGGGCTGCCGGGCTGATCGGGCAGTATCATCGGGCCGCCCGCGCTCATATCCGCGTTTGCCGCCTCCAGCTCCAGGTGGTTATAAGGTGTGAAGTAGTCGGTAAGGGTTACCGATCCATGCGCGAGCTTCAGCATGCTGTCGCTGTAACTACTGCCACCGGTAGCGGCATCGAAGGGGCCATCGCCGGTCATCACAAACACGTTACCGCTGGCATCGGCCGCCGGACCCCCGCCGCTATGCCAGATGCCGCCTTTTCCTTTTGGATTGTTGGGGGAGACGTTGAAGGCTCCCACTTGATTCAGGGTCGTCGCATCATAGG
>JAYSOL010000013.1:0-2725 GCA_043723045.1 Gammaproteobacteria bacterium
GCGGCCGGCGCGGAATACCGGCGTGATCTGCCGGTCGGCGGCGCGGTTGGCGGCGTTCATCTGGCCCTGCACCTGCGGCAGGTAAGGGACGGCGCCGGGCGCGAGCGCCGAAAGTTGGGAGCGGATACGGCCGAGGGAATAATAACGCGCGCCGGTCACGCTCAATTTAGCGATACGGCCCTCGGTGACCCTCAGCCGCACCACACCGCTGACCACGTTCTGCTCGGGAATGTCGACGAACACGGTGGAATAACCGGCCTTCTGATAAACCTGTTCCAGGCCCTTGCGCGCCTGTTCCACGTCGGCAATGGTCTTGTCCGCGCCCAGATACGGATAAACCGCCTGCTCGATGGCGATCACGGGCAACACCGTGTTGCCCTCGATCCGGTACTCCGACACCGTGAACGCCGGTTCCTTCACCGGCGTCGTTTCTGCCCCACCGGTCTCAGAAGCGGGGCGTGGCCCGGTCTCCGCGCGCAGGTTCACTGCCGCCAGTAGACAAACAATCCCGCACCATAGCCTCAAACCTGTTTTTCTTTTTTTGGAATAGTTGTGCACGCTGACTCGTTTCGGTTTGTGCATAGGAAATATAGCCGGTCGCCTGGGCGGCAACCCGGCTATCTTTAAGTTATGCTTGATTTGCCAGGCCTGTTTTCTCGATCGCTGAATTGTAGTCGTACACTGTTACGAACAAGTGACAGTACCGGGGAGAGACTCTTAGGACGCCGCCTGGGCCAAGCAAGCAGCGCATGCACGCAAAGATTCATTTCTGGACGGAGAAACGATAACCAGCCGTCCTCACGGTCTGGATCAGGCCGTCGTGTCCGCCGCCCGCCAGCGCCACGCGCAAGCGACGGATATGGACATCCACCGTGCGCTCCTCGACACAGCTGTCTCCTCCCCAGACGCTGTTAAGAAAATGCTCACGGCTGTGCACGCTCTCGGGATGCGCCATGAAAAAATGCAACAGACGGAACTCGGTCTGGCCGAGTTTGACGTTTTTCCCGTGCGCCAGAACCCGGTGGGTGACGGGGTCGAGAAACAAGCCGGCAATTTCTATCGCCCTATCGACGGTGTGCGGCTCCGTACGCCGCAACAGGGCCTTGATCCGGGCCAGCAATTCACGCGTTGAAAACGGCTTGGTAATGTAATCATCGGCACCGTTTTGCAGGCCCCTGATTCTGTCCTCCTCCCGGGTGCGGGCGGTGAGCATTATGATCGGGATACCTTGCGTCGCTTTCTCGCCGCGCAGGTGACGGACATATTCGATACCACTGATGCCCGGCAGCATCCAGTCGAGCAGCAGCAGGTCCGGAACGGCCTCCAATATTTTGGCCTGGGCCTGGAGGGTGTCGGCGGCCTCCAGGCACGCATAATTTTCCTGGGACAACACCACGCACACCATCTGACGAATAGCCGCTTCGTCGTCGACAACCAGGATTTTGGGCCGCATGGGACTATAATCCGCGTGTAGAGGTTATTGAATCTGAAACATTTCATACCAGGAACATGACAGGTTGATTACATCAAGAAATCTCATCCAGCAAGAGCTATCCATTCAACCTGTGCAGCGAATCGCAAGAAACATGTTCTGATTTGTGCGTGACTTGTGTAACCGGACAGTAGTGCCATCGAATATCACTTTATCCTTCACACGTCCGTAACAGGAGCTGTATAGGCTTTCCCGACCTGTGGATATCACGGGTCCGTCTGCAAACGTTACGCAATCCATCACCCTTTACGGAGGCAACGATGTCACACTTGATGAAGAAAACTATTACCGCTGCGGTATCGGCGGCCATGATCGCCGCAACGCTCAGCCCTGCCATGGCCGCAGCGCCGGTGGTGCAGGGCCCCGAGTCGGTTCAGGACTGGTATAACGCCGGCCAGCAGTTCATTCGCGCTGCCGAGCACCTTCGTCCCAACATGCGCAAGGCCAAGAATGTCATCCTGTTCGTGGGCGACGGCATGGGCGTGTCCAGCGTCACCGCCGCCCGCATCCTGGAGGGCCAGATGAACGGCAAGACCGGCGAGGAGAACCGCCTGTCTTTCGAGGCCTTCCCGTATACGGCTTTTTCCAAGACCTATTCCTGGGATCAGCAGACCTCCGACTCCGCGCCGACCATGACGGCCATGGTGACCGGCTACAAGACGCGCGAGGGCATGCTGTCGGTGAACCACCTCACCGCCCGCGGCGAGTGCAATCCAGTCGCGATCGCCATCAACTCCCTGCCCACCATCCTGGAGCAGGCCGCTGTCGCCGGTAAATCCACCGGCGTCGTCTCCACCGCACGCCAGACCCACGCCACCCCGGCCGCCACCTACGCCCATACCTCGGTGCGCGATTGGGAAGCCGATTCCAACAAGCCGGCCGGCTGCGGCGTGAAGGACATCGCCCAGCAGTTGATCGAAGTATCTCCGGCGGTTAAGGCCAGCCTGAAGGTGGCCATGGGTGGCGGTCGCACCTACTTCGTGCCCAAGACCATGACCGACCCGGAATACGGCAGCAAGGGCCGGCGCAACGACGGACGCGACCTGACCGCCGAGTGGGTGAACACCCGCGGCGCCGGCGCAAAATATGTGTGGAACAAGGCTGGCTTTGACGCCGCCGATCCGGCCGCGACTGAATATCTGCTGGGTCTGTTCGAGAACAGTCACTTGCAGTACGAGGCCGACCGGGCCGGTGACAAGGCAGGCGAGCCATCGCTGACCGAAATGACCGAGA
>JAYSOL010000014.1:0-4143 GCA_043723045.1 Gammaproteobacteria bacterium
GCCTCAGCCGGCGCCATCGGTCTCATCTGGAACATGCGCCTCGCTGACATGGCCGCCACCGCCGTCGCGCCCATCGGCGCGTCGTTTACGCTGCTGGCACTCGTGACCGGTTCGCTGTGGGGCAAACCCATGTGGGGCACATGGTGGGCGTGGGATGCGCGCCTCACTTCTGAACTGCTACTGCTGTTTCTGTATCTTGGCTTTATGGCTTTACAAGCAGCGATCGATGACCCCAAACGCGCGGCGCGTGCCGGCGCATTGCTGGCTTTGGTCGGCGTGGTGAACATTCCCGTAATTCATTTCTCGGTACAGTGGTGGAACACCTTGCACCAGCCTGCCTCGATCAGTGCCATCAACAAAATCGGCGCGCCCGCCATCCACCCTAGCATCCTCACGCCACTGTTAATCATGGCGCTCGCGTTCACCCTGTTTTTCTTCACCATCCTGCTGATGCGTTTGCGCGCCGAAATACTGCACCGCGAACGCTATACCGGCTGGGTCGCGGAACTGGTCAAGCCATGAACTGGTCCGAGTTCTGGGCAATGGGGGGCTATGGCGTATACGTGTGGGGGTCTTATGCCATGACCGCCTTGATATTTAGCCTAAACGTACTGGCTGCGCGCCAACGCGAAAAAACCGTGCGCCGCCAGTTGCACGAAATCATGCGCCTTAACCAGACAGACAAAGAATGAAACCGAGACACCGAAAACTCATCGCGATTGTCAGCGGCGTCGCCATTCTTAGCGCCGCAGGCCTGCTTGTGCTCAACGCCTTTCGCAGCAACATCGTATATTTTCGCAGCCCCACGGAAATCCTAAGCGGCAAGATCGCCACCGATGGACTATTGCGCCTGGGTGGAATGGTCGATCAAGGCGGTGTCCGGAAAACCCCCGGCACGTTGAAAGTTGAATTCAAAGTAACTGATTTCCAAGAATGCATGACGGTACGCTACGACGGCATCCTGCCGGACCTGTTCCGCGAAGGCCAAGGCGTGATCACCGAAGGCCGTTTGCAAGACGGTAAGTTCGTCGCGAACAAAGTGCTCGCCAAACATGACGAAAAATATATGCCGCCTGAGATCGCGCAGAGCCTAAAGGGCACCGCGACCACCAAGGCCTTCTGCAAATAAATATTTGGGAAAACCTGATCTCACAAACCGCGTGAAAAAATTTCTCATCCCCATTGGCCTGTTCGTTTTGCTCGGCGTACTGCTGGCTTTCGGTCTGAAGCTTGACCCACGCAAGCTGCCATCGCCGCTGGTGGGCAAAACCTTGCCGGGCTTTTCCCTGCCGACACTGGATGATCCCAATAAGCTTTTCACCAATGCCGACCTGAAGGGCAAAGTCGTATTGATTAATGTCTGGGCGTCGTGGTGCGTGGCCTGCCGGCAGGAACATCCGGTGCTCATGGCAGTGGCGCGCGAAAGGCAGGTGCCGCTGATTGGCTTAAATTACAAAGACAAACGCGAGGACGCCTTGCGGGTACTGAAGACCGAAGGCAATCCCTACGAGGTCAGCATCGTAGACGCCAACGGGCGCGTGGGTATCGATTGGGGGGTGTATGGCGTGCCCGAAACCTTTGTGATCGACAAACAGGGCGTGGTCCGCGAGAGACATGTCGGCCCCATCTCGCCCGCGGACTGGGAACAGAAACTACTTCCGTTGATACTCAAGTTATCTTCCAGCTAATAACTCTTACGCCTGCGCAGAGGAAGTATCAGCGGAACTGCGGGAAACCGCTCTCCAAAATCCAGCGCTTGTCGACTTCCGAGTATTTCCATACCTCTTCCAATGTCAGCTTACGCTCGATCATGCGCTCGGTGTGTGCGTATCGAATCAACGCAATGCGGAGAATTGTCTTGCCGTTGTCCTCCGCTCGCTGGCTCGCCACTTCGTAAGAAGTGATTTTGATGTCCTGGAAAGCGGTGCCGTCGGCCTGTGCCCTTTTTTCCGCGGCGCGGGTCGCCGAATACGCGGCATCCAAATTCGACCAGGTCATAGCCCGAGCGTAACCGCGCTGCAGGTCATCGAACTGCTGCATGCGCGAATTTGTTTCGAAATAAGCACAGCCACTCATGAGAACGGTGCATAGCACGAACAAGCCGTAGCGCATGGCAATTCCTCAGCCGTGGAAAAAATTTGTCAACGCGATGCTTTCTCGCGTGCACTGGCGATGGCCTGCTGCAAGGGCTGTCGCCCCGGATCTTCAGCCGGCAGGAGCTTTAGCAACTGTTCCCACAAACCGATCGCCTTGCGGTAATTGCCTTCTTGATAGGCACTGAAGCCTAGGAACCAGAGCGCATCCGGATGGGCCGGCTCGAGCTTGGCCAGCCGGTTGTAGAGCGTCTGCACCAAGCCTGTGGTCACACCCGGGTTCTCGTTGAATACCAGCCAGGCATAATCGGAAAGCACGACTGTGTTGTCAGGAGCCAGTTGGTAGGCCTTCGCATAAGCGGCCCGCGCTTTGTCCTTTTGCTCCAGGACTACATAGGAACGCCCAAGCCGTGCCCAGCCTTCCGGATCGTTGGGTTGCGCGGCCAGACGCTTTTCGAGCTTCGCCACCATGTCGAACACCATGGGCGGCACGCCGGGTTTGCCTGCGCCATTTTGCGCGGCCAGCACAAAGCCCCGCCAGTTGTCAGCATTCTGCCAAGCATAGAGACCGCCACTGACCGCCAACAATAGGGCAGCCAACGCCGCCGTGACGACCAGCGTTCCGGGCCGTGGCATGGCCGATGTGCTCGCAGCGGGCGTGAAGTTTTCCAACCGTTTCAAGATGGCAGCAAGCTCCGCGGACAGACGCAGTTCCTCATCACGCGCCACCGCGCTGTCGATACCGCGGTCGGCCTGCTCGGCATCCAGCTCGTTGAGCTGCGTGAGCAGGCGATCACGCAATTGCTCCAAATCGGCGTGCTCACTGGCGGATACCGAGTCTGGCGGCCTGCGTAACGGACGACTGAGCCACCAGACAGTAACGCTGAATATGAGCAGGGCGAGCAAGAGAAGTGCGATCATGATTTATTTCTGTTCCTTCTTTTTTCGGGCCTTCTTGTGGGCACTCTTCGCTGGTGGTTTGTTTTGTTGACGCGCGGCACGTACTCGCTCCTGATCACTTTTACTAAGTGGCGGCGTCGGAGCGACGGGCATGCGTGTGCGTTTGCGCAGGAATATCCAAGCCAGCAAAGCGAGCGTCGCTATGACTAAGGGCGGCGCCAGCCACAGCGGCAAGCCGGCGCGCTCGGTGGGCGGCTTCATGAGGACGTAGTCGCCATAACGGGCAACAAAATAGTCCACGATATCGGTACGGGACTTTCCGGCTTGTAGTTGTTCGCGGATGATCTGGCGCATGTCCTTGGCCAAATCGGCGTTCGATTCGGACACCGGCTGGTTCTGACAAACCGCACAACGCAAGTCCCGGGCAATCTCGAGTACCGCACGGTCGAGCGGGTCTTCCTGCACTGGTTGCGCCGAGACAGCAGTTCCAAAGCAAAAAAAGAAGCTGCAGATGAACACAGATAGCTGCGGAATTCTGGCACGAGTAGCTGTCATCGGGGTCTATCTGTATTCATCGGTGGCTGAAAAATAATAGAGTTCTCATTCGGCCATCGCGACCGTGGCGCGGGCACGCACGCGGAAGCTGAGCGTGAACCCGATACCGAAAAGAATTACCACTCCACCCAGCCAAATCCATTCCACCAACGGGTTCACGTACACGTGCACCCCCCACTTGGTGCGGTTGCCCTCCCCCACTGGATCGGCGATCACGACGTACACATCGCGCAGCAAGTTCGAATGGATGCCAGCCTCGGTGGTCGGCGCTTCCTGCACCGGATAGCGACGACGCTCTGGTAATACGACTTGGCCGCTGTCGAGTAGCGTGAGCTTGCCCTGCAACGAAATATAGTTGTCGCGTTCGAACGAGCGCACACCATCGAAACGCAGGCGCTCTCCCCCGACCACCACCACATCGCCCGGCGCCATCACCACCGCCTGCTCGTCGCGGAACAGGCCGGAACCGGTGAGGCCGATAGCAATAATGACGATGCCGGTATGTACGATCATGCCGCCGTAGTGGCGGCGATTGCCGAGAACTGTCCGGAGTGGCGTCTGCAACAGATTCTCATCCGGATGCTGGAGGCGCCGC
>JAYSOL010000015.1:0-5372 GCA_043723045.1 Gammaproteobacteria bacterium
GTGGACAACACCGCCACCTGCACATGCTCCGCCGTCAGACGCCGGTCCGTGAGGCGCGACCAGAGGATAGGATGCATCTCCGACATGTTGGAGCCCCAGAGCACAAACGCATCCGCATGCTCGAGGTCGTCATAACAACCCATGGGCTCGTCCATGCCAAAGGTGCGCATGAAGCCGGTGACGGCGGAGGCCATGCAGTGGCGCGCATTCGGTTCGAGATTGTTGGAACGCAGACCGGCCTTCATGAATTTGGACGCCGCATAGCCCTCCCACACGGTCCACTGACCGGAACCGAACATACCCACGGCAGTGGGACCCTTGGTCTTGATGGCGGCGGTGAATTTTTCCGCCATGATATTAAACGCCTCGTCCCAGGAAATGGGCGTGAACTCACCGTTCTTGTCGTACTTGCCGTCTTTTTTGCGCAGCAATGGCGTGGTGAGACGATCCTCGCCATACATGATCTTGGATAGAAAATATCCCTTGATACAGTTGAGGCCACGGTTCACCGGCGCATCCGGATCACCTTGCGTGGCGACCACGCGATTGTCCTTGACGCCCACCAGGACACTGCAACCGGTGCCGCAAAAACGACAGGGCGCCTTGTCCCAGCGTATGTTGTCATCGGTCTTGGCCAAGGCCGTGCCGATGCCGGGCAGTTGAATGCCGGCGGCGGCGGCCGTCGCGGCCACGACATGGGTCTTGATGAAATTTCGTCTGGTCAGTTTCATTGCGACGTCTCCGGTTGCTTGGGATCATAGTCCGAATGTTCATAGGCCATGGAGGCGCTCAACACCCCCTCCAGCCGGTCCAATTGGTAAATCATGTCGGCCACCCTGCGGCGGTCACTGCCCTCGACGGTCACCACCAGCCGGCCGTCCGGGCTTACGGCATGCACCTCGGCACCCACGAGCAGACCTATACGCTGCTGCACCGCTGCGATATTCCCTGGACGGGTGCGTACCACTACACCGGCTATGTGCATGACACCTCCACGGTATTATTAATAGATGCTAGGTTCCGCCCCCCAACCACCGGCCGAGTGATGCGGATGGCAACCGTGGGACACGCGCTGACGCAGGCGCCACAACCGCTGCAGGCCGACACGTTGATACGCGGGCCGGGCGCTTTACCGACCGCGGGCCGGAACAAAATGGCGCGCGGCGCGCACTGATCGCGACAGACCTCGCAGAGCACGCCGCGGTGGGTCAGGCAGCGATCATTGATCACCGCCTTGGCCAGCCACGGAGGGGAGGATGCCTGCGACGGCCGAGAGGGATGCATCAGCGCACCACTGGCGCAGGCCCCGAGACAGGCAGCGCAGAAGGTACATGCGCCGCGGGCAAAGTCGACCTCTGGAAATCCGGCGGCATCCGGTTGGAGTATGGTTTGCGGACAGGCCCGCACGCAGTCGCCGCAGCGCGTGCACTGCTCGACAAAGGCATCTTCCCGCAGCGCCCACGGTGGGCGCCGAGTGGAGCGTTCTGCGCGGAACTCCGCGCGTAGAAACTGTCTTCGACTGATCGGCTTGGCCATGTCCGTGGTGAATTTCCCTCGCAAACTTGAGGGCACGATAAACGACATCCGCACCGGACCATATGATTTAGGTCAAATCGTCACACCGGAAAATAACCCACAACAGCGGTCGGCTATGGCGACTGTGGACTCTCTGGACAGATGCGGGGTGCAATAAATAACGGCGGGGGGAAAACGTCAGCGATGGGGCGTCATTTGCACTCACCCAGGGAAACGGCGGCGCATTGACGTCCGTCTACCCAGGTAGCCTTGCTGAAGTCGGTATTCTTAAATGTCGCGTCACTTAAGTTGGCACCGGTAAGATTGGCGTAACTCAGATTAGCGTCACTCAGCACACTGCCGGACAGGTCGGTGTTATGCAAAACCGCACCTTTCATGTTGGCCGCACGCAGGTCAGCGGCGCGCAAATTGGCGGCGCCGACATTGGCATAACTCAGATCGCTGGTGGCCAGATGGGCGCCCTGCAGATTGGCACCGACCAGGGACGCATTGCTCAGATTGGCGCCGGCGAGTTGCGCACGCACCATCTGGGCGCCTTCCATATGACAGTAACTCCAGTTGACGCCCGGTGTCGCGGGCGCCGCACAATCCGGTGCACCGGCGACACCGGGAGTAGGTTGACGCAGGTAAAAAAATAAACCCAAAAGCAGCACAATGATTCCGCCCAGCACCAGCGGGGCGAGCACCGGATGGCGCATCGAGTCTTCGATGGGACGGGCGAGCTGCTCACGCCGACTGCGGTGGATGCGAAAGCGGCTGGACTCGGCAGCGCGGCGCTCGACGCGGCGCTTCTCTTGTACCCCGGCCGGGCCGTGTCCCGGCGTGGTGTCCGGAGACGTCTGCCGGCGACCCTCGGCCAGACGTTCGTCCGCGTGCATGCGCGCAATGAGCAGACGCTGTTGATCCTCTTCGGTCACCACATGCTGCATGACCTCCGGGATCAACGCCGGGAGGTTCGCCAGGGTCTGCCAATGGGTCTTGTCCGTGCTTAACTCGTCCGCGTCGGAGATGCGGCCGAGGAGGATGAAGCTGGAGATCATGGGTGCGGGAAACGGCCCACGGATTACGCCGTTGCGGCGTGTGTACCAGAGGTGCTGGTGTTCGTTTTCCCCGTGCATGCCGTAATTAAAGCATATAAATGGAGGGGTGTTGGTCGTTTATGGCCGCCCTGCCGGGGCAAAACCCACCCTGGACCCGCCGGCCTTCAGCTCGCGGACGGCTCCTGCAGGCAGAGCAGCGGGGTCTCCAGGGAATGATTCCCGACCGCGAGATACACCACGCCGCCGGACACCGTCACGCTCCAGGTCACGGATCGCTCTAGATATTCCGCGAGTTTCTGCAGCACGGACTGGTCCACCGTCCAGATCGCCAGATTGGACGCAGCCGCGAGGCCTGCCAGATGCTGGCCCTCCCACACCCGGCGGCGTTGGCCGCTGAGCAGCAATAAAACGCGCGTGGCATGACGGCAGGCCTTGGTGATGCGCGTCACATCCGGCAGCCCGACCTCCAGCCACAGGCCGACGCGGTTATCCGCGTCCAGCACCCACAGGTCCGGTTGATCGCCGTCGCTGATTCCTTTGGTGAACACCAGGCCGGGTTCGTAAAACAAGGCATACGCCAGCAGGCGCGTCACCAGACGTTCCGCGGTCTCCGACGGATGCCGTGCGAGGGTGGCACGCAGCTCCGTGTACACCCCGCGGTCGGAATCGGCGAGTTGCACGGTGGCGCGATAAATAGTGGTGCCGGTGGCCATGAAGGTTACTCGGTGGGTGGGTGTGTCAGACGTTCGCGTCCAGCACGGTCGGCCAACGCCAGGCGCAGGCGCAGACCCGCCTCGGTGGTATAGCCCACTTCAGTAAAACGAATGTGTCCCAACCCATCGAGGATAAAGCTGGTGGGCACGCCGCGTATCCCCCAACGCTGGGCGAGTACGCCGTCGGCATCGTTGATCACGGGAAAGGTCAGATGATTTTGCGTCATGTGTTCCAGTACTACCTTGTCCGCACCGGATTGCATGGCGATGGAAAACACCTGATGATCCTGCGCGATGGCGTTGATGTTGTCCTGCTCCAGTGTGCACACCGGACACCAGGTGGCCCAGAAGTGCACCAGCACCGGCCGGCCCCGCAGTGCGCTAAGCGAGGCGCTCTGGCCGTTGAGCAACCTGCCTTCCAATGCCAGCGCCGGACCGCTGGGCAGCTCGCGGGTCTGCCAGCTGTGCACCCCGAGCAGCACCAGGATGAACAGCAAAACCTCTGTCGCATACAACCACCAGCGGCGCCGACGCCCGGCCTTGGCTGCCGGTGGGTTATTCGTTTCTTCATTCATGGGCCGTTGCCTGACTCTGTTTCATCGTAAAAAACATCACCCATGGGGCTTACGCTCGCGCAGGACCACCCAAAGAATCTGGCCGATAAAAACGGCCAGCGTGGCGACGGCAGGATACACTGCCCAACCCGCCCCGGCCAGCAGCAACAGGCCGCATGCCGGAAAAATCAACGCCCGCAACAGGCTGCCGCGCGCAAGCCCTGCGCGCACCCGGGTGATCCATTCATTACCGGCCCCGGGCTGCCACCACAGGGGCAATAAATAACTCACCGCGCCCGTCACCAAGGGCAATAGAAACACGAGAAAGAAAAGCATCACACTCTGACGTGGCGCGAGCAGCCCCACGCTGTGCAACAGGCCTGAGAGCAGTACCAGGACATAGCCCAGCAAGCCACTCGCCAAGGCGCTGGCAGCGCCGCGTCGTAGCTGTTGGTGCTGGCGCAGCGTCGCCAGAATGAACGCTGCGAGCGGTAGCATCCACAACAGCAGACCGATCCAAGCCAGCAGCGGGACCCACGCGACACCCGCGCCGATGAACAAGGTTCCGCCCACGGCGAACTTGAGGCCCGCGCGCAAGCGCAGGCCAACGTCTGGGTCGGTGTAGCCGCCCGCCGTGGGCAGTAGCACCTGCAAGGTGCCGATGGCCGTCAACCCGACGAATCCCAGAAGATTGAAATGCAGATGCAGACGCCGCCACAGCGGCCACTGCTCCGGCCACGCTGTGCCCGCGAGTATCGCCAGCAGTCCCAGCACCAGAAAGAACAACGCCGCCTGATACCAGGCCAGCCCCGGGTGGGGTGCGCCCAAGCACAAGACGCGGCGCCGGTGCATCCACCCGAGCATGGCGAGGGCGGCCACCATCGCCAGCAGTGCGCCGGCCTGTAATAACCCGGCAGACACCCCCGCCAACCCCGCCACGGCCGACACGCCGCCTGCCAACGCCAGCAGCGGCAATAGCATGACCGTTTTGTCCTCCGCACCGGTGCGTGTCAGCACCGGCACAAAATACCCCATCACCGCCAATATCAAGGGCAGCATGCCGAGGGCCATCACCGTATGCACGCCCCAGTAGGGAATTTCGGCGGCGCCATTCAGCGACAACAGCACAACAAAACTGGCCAGCGCCAGGCTGGCCAGGGTCATCAGTAATCTTCGGCTTTTTTGCGGCATCGATAGTCGCTCTTGACGGGCGGAACGTCGGCGACACTAACGTGGCTTCTTGCCCATGGCAAGGCCGTCTTTGGAGTGCGGGAGCTGATGGTTGCCCACCCTACAAGTTATGATTTTTTACGGAGAAGTACTGTGATGCTAATCCTGCGTCCCAGGGGCAACGCAGTGCGACAGCTTGTCGCCCTGCCCGGCCGTCAGTCCCGCGACAGTCGTTCCTTGATGGTTTCGATTTCGATATCCAGTTCGAGGGAAAACTTCCGGTTGCAGAATTCCAGCAACGGCAAGGTGCTCAAGGCCAGCTGCAATGCGTAGGGCTGGAGCGTCCCAATGTCTTTGCG
>JAYSOL010000016.1:0-3596 GCA_043723045.1 Gammaproteobacteria bacterium
GACACACAGGCAGGGGGCGTTTAGCCTTTCTGCTCGGCCACCACCGGTTCGATAAAGATTTCCACGCGCCGATTCATGGCACGGCCTTCGGCCGTGGCATTGGACGCACGTGGCTCGGACAAGCCGCGGCCATGGGCATCCATCCGCTGGGGGTTGACGTTCTTCTGCAGGAAATAGCCGTTTACCGCCTGGGCGCGCCGCTCGGACAGCTGCTGGTTGTGCTGCGGCGAGCCGGTGTTGTCGGTGTGGCCGATGATGGTGAGCTGGGTCTTGCCATAGCGGTTGAGTACCGTGGAGATCTTGTCCATGGTGCTGTAGAACGTGCCCTTAACCTCGGCGGAATCCACGGCGAAGGCCGACTGCTCGGTCATGGTTACGCGCAGGATGTTGTTCTGCAGTTTCTCCACCTGGATGGCGCCGGCGTTGCGTTCCGGCCCCAGGGCGAGCTCGAGATCCTTCTTCTGGTTGTCCATATAATTGCCCACCAGCCCGCCGGCAACACCACCGCCCACGGCCCCCAGCAACACCCCACGGGAGCGATTTTTCTTCTTCGAGGCGGCGCCACCGACCACGGCGCCCGCGGCCGCGCCGTAGAGTGCGCCTTTTTCCGCGTCCGTGAGGGGCCGGCGGTTGCCGAACTCATCGGTGGCGCAGGCGCTTAAGCCGAATACGACTATGAGGGACAACGTGGTAATCGCCTTGAATCGCTTCATGATTGCTCCTTAGTTAAGGCATCGGTATTAAAATGTTGGGGACTGGGTTGTGCCTGTCTGTGGACTGCGCGGTCTGGGAGGTTCTGTGTTGGCTATGACGGTGGATGATGGACTCTATTATATCCTGAAAACCACGCGCGTCATCCGCCGAACGACGTCAGGCGGAAAAAAACAGAATCACGGCATAACGCGCCCCCCCCGGGAACAGGGTGGCGGAGATAAAGGCGCTTAAGAAAAGGCCCCAGAGATCCAGGTGGTCGGGCATCGGGCTATCGCAGCGGGGTGATGGAAGGTCCGGTGCGTATTATTCAGCGCGCCGTGTTTGACTGAGAATATCCCACGGGATGCGTTAAGCCAGCACCGGCGGCAGCTGTTTGACCAGTGCGTTTTTTTCCGCGTTCGCAGCACCGGTCAGGGCGAAGCCCAGCAGCGTATCGCCGGGTCCGAGGAACACGCCGCGCACATCCGCGCCTGACCCGCTTTCCTGCCATGCGCCGCTGGCGTTCATCGGCGGCGGCGAGATGACCACCGGCAAGGCGGGGGTTTTTACCACCACCGGCATGGCCGGATAGTGCAGCGCGGTCGATTCACCGTTGAGGGTTTTGGCCAGCGCGCGTGCCGCGTGCATGATGGGCATGACAAACGGCAATACCAGGCCTGCCACTTCGGCGCAGTCGCCGAGGGCGTAGACATCTGCTGCATCGGTCTCAAGGCGGTTGTCCGTGAGGATGCCGCGCTGGGTTTTTATACCGGCGTCCTTGGCGAGCGCGATGCGCGGCCGCAGGCCGATGGCCGAGAGCACCACATCGGTTTCTATCGCGGCGCCATCGGAAAGAACCGCGATATAGGCGCCATTCTTGCGGCTCACGGATTTCACGCTGGTGCCGAAATGCCAGCGGACGCCCAGCCCTGCGAGCGCATCGCGCAGGGCTGCGGCCGCCGTGGGCGGCAACAAGCGGCCGAGCGGTTGGGGCGCGGGGTCGACCACCTCCACGGCATAGCCGGCGGTGCGCAGGTCGTTGGCGAATTCACAACCGATGAGGCCCGCGCCCATGATGAGGACGCGCTTGGCATCGGTCACCGCCGCGCGAAAGCGCGTGTAATCGGCAAGATCGTTGACAGACAGCACCGCGTCACCTGCATCCCCCTCCACAGGTATACGTATCGGATCGGCGCCCAGCGCCAGCACCAGTTTGCTGTAAGCGACGGTCTGGTGGTTAAACGTGAGGCGATGGGCCGTGGTGTCGATGGCGCTGACAGTGACGTGCGTGTCGATGCGCGCGTTCAACTGCGCGGCCATGTGTTCGGCGGAGTGCATGGCCAGTGCGTCCGGCGTCTTGTTGCTGTGGAAGGCATTGGACAGCATGGGCTTGGAATAGAAGCGTCCGTCGTCCGCGGTGAGCATGAGCAGCGGCGCGTCGTTGTTGAGTTTGCGCAATTCCCGCGCCAGGGTGTACCCCGCCAAACCGGTGCCGATAATAACGATAGGTTGCATGTCTTGTCCTTCAGTAGCTGGTTAACCGTGAAGTATCCTCTCTAGCACGAATGGCGCTTACTTAAGTCCTTGCGCCTGTAGGGTGGGCATCGCCCACCACACGGGGCATCCCTGGACTCCGCTGGTGGGCGATGCCCACCCTACGCACGGCGCCAGGGACCGACACGCCTGGCCCTCCTCATGCGGCATCATCGACCAGGACCATTTCGAAATCCGCCTTGGCCACCCCGCAGTCGGGGCAGGCCCAGTCCTCCGGGATATCCTGCCAGCGGGTGCCGGCCTGGATGCCGTCTTCCGGCATGCCCACGGCTTCGTCATAGATATAACCACAGACCACACATTGCCATTTTTTCATGCTGAATTCTCCGATAGTAACAGTTAGGGTTAGGACTGCACGCGCGCAAGGGTATCGCGGTAGTGCTGGGCATGCCGCTCCTCGACCTTGGCCAAGGCGGCGAAGCGTTTGGCGGCCTTTTCCAGGGTGGCGCGGAAGTTAGCGGCGTGCTCCTTCGATTCCACGATCTGTTCGTCGAGCTCGCGCACCGCGGCGGCGTTACCTTCCTGCACCGCCGCGTGACGGAACGCCGGGTACATCTCGGTGTACTCGTAGGTTTCACCGGCGATGGCCATGTCGAGGCAACGGCTCACGTCCATGGACGTCTTCGGGTAGAGCAGATCCAGGTGACCGAAGGCGTGCTGCACTTCCTGGGCGGCGGTCTGCTCGAAGACGCGCGCGGTCTGTTCGTCGCCCTCAGCCCGGCAAATGCGGGCGAAATACAGATATTTGATATGCGCCATGGACTCGCCGGCGAAGGCCGACTCGATGTTCTTGATGGTTACCGATGGTTCGTTGTTCATAGCTTGCACCTCGTGGGTTGGTTTGCCGCCGCTGTGTGTGCAGCGTTCAGGGGCAATACTAGGGTGCGTGAGGCGATTGATCCAATTGATTGTCAGTATTATATAGATAGCTAATGCCTATCGGTCAGGCGCTGGCCGCCGGCAGGTCGAGCAGCGTGAGACAGGCGATGTGGCTGGCCAGTATCGACTGGCGTACGGCCTCGATGGCCGCCGCCCGCGGAAAGCTCTGGCGCCAGGCCAGCGCCACGCGCCGGGTGGGGGCGGGCGGGGCGAAGGGCTTGATCGCCAGCAGCCTTTTCTCGACGCTGCTGCTGGCGGCGGAGCTGCACGGCAGCACGGTGATGCCGGCGCCGGAAGCGACCATGTGGCGTATGGTTTCGAGGGAGCTGCCCTCCAGGGTCTGTTGCATGCTGCCTGACCCGGTGCGACTGGAGCGGTTCAGCGCCGGGCAGACCTTGAGCACCTGGTCGCGGAAGCAGTGGCCGCTGCCGAGCAGCAGCAGGTTTTCCTCCGGCAGATCGACGGCTTTG
>JAYSOL010000017.1:0-3305 GCA_043723045.1 Gammaproteobacteria bacterium
CTACGTCTTCAGGGTTTTAAGTAGGTGCCATTCGGGACCGATCGCCTGCGCGCAACACACCGGTGCGTGCTAGAATCCCGTCCTCCCGACTTGCATAAAACAACAATTCGCCGAACACAATGAATCCCTGGTTACGCACCCTCGATCGCTTGGTCCACCGCCTTGAGGTGGTGAGCGAAGTGAGCGGCCGCGCCATCGCCTGGCTGGCCGTGGCCTTGGTGTTGTTGGTCAGCTACAACGTCGGCATGCGTTATCTTTTCCACAGCGGCCGATCGGTCGCGCCGCAGGAATTGGAATGGCATCTGTTCGCCCTGCTGTTTCTGTTCGCCGCCGCCTACACCTTCAAATACGATGAGCACGTGCGCGTGGATATTCTGTATCAGCGCCTGAGTGCGCATGGACGGGCGTGGGTGGATTTCATCGGTGGCGTCGTGGTGCTGCTGCCGTTTTGTCTGTTGATCATCTCCAGTTCCTGGCCGTTTGTCAGCAACGCCTTTGCCATGGGCGAAGGTTCGCCCGACCCCGGCGGTCTGGCCTATCGCTATCTGCTCAAGGCCGCGATCCCCGGTGGTTTCGCCCTGCTGGCCCTGCAGGCCATCGCCAGCATCCTGCGCAATCTGCGGGTGCTGCTCGGCGGGCGCGGCCAGCCGTACGTGCACAAGGGTGAAGGCTGATGGAATTGTTCGCCCTGGCGATGTTCGCTGTCTTGTTGTTGCTGCTGCTGGCGGGCTATCCCGTGGCCTTTACCCTGGGCGCCGTGGCCATGCTGTTCGGCATTCCCTTGCTGGGTTTTGGTTTCTTCGACCTGTTGCCGCTGCGCATCTGGGGGGTGATGACCAACGTCACCCTCATGGCGGTACCGCTGTTCATTTTCATGGGCGTGATGCTGGAAAAATCCGGCCTGGCGGAAGACCTGCTGGAAACCATGGGCCTGTTGTTCGGCCGCGTGCGCGGCGGCCTGACGCTATCGGTGGTGTTGGTGGGCGGATTGCTCGCCGCCACCACCGGCGTGGTCGGCGCCACGGTGGTCACCATGGGGGTGATCGCCTTGCCGGCGATGCTCAAGCACGGCTATGAAAAGGAACTGGCGACGGGCACCATCGCCGCCGCCGGCACCCTCGGCCAGTTGATACCGCCGAGCATCATACTGGTGCTGCTGGGGGACGTATTGGGCGTGCCGGTGGGAAAACTGTTTGCGGCGGCGGTGGTGCCGGGCATAGTGCTGATCGGTTTGTTCATCGTGTATATCCTGGTCTACAGCTGGTGGCGGCCGCAGGCGGCGCCGGTGATGGATCGCCAGCGGCTGAAGGCCCATCCCGACCGATCCCTCGGACTACGCGTGGCAAAAAGCCTGTTGCCGCCCCTCTCCCTGGTGATCGCGGTGCTGGGCTCGATCTTCTTCGGCATCGCCTCCCCGACGGAATCCGCCGCCCTCGGCGCCCTCGGTGCCATGTTGCTGGCCTTCACCCATCGGCGCCTGACGCTGGCCAACCTGGTGGAGACCATGCGCAGCACCACGCGCCTGACCAGTATGGTGTTTATCATCCTGGTGGGGGCGAGTGCCTTCGGTCTGGTGTTCCGTGGGCTGCACGGTGACAGCCTGGTGCATGAGTTCATGACCTCCTTGCCCGGCGGGGTGTGGGGTTTCCTGGCAGTCAGCATGCTGGTGATTTTTGTGCTGGGATTCTTTCTCGATTTTCTGGAGATTGTGTTTATCGTTGTGCCCATCCTCGAGCCCATCGCCCGCCACCTGGGTATCGATCTGGCCTGGTTCGCCATCCTCATCGCGGTGAATCTGCAGAGCTCGTTTCTTACGCCACCCTTCGGTTTTTCGCTGTTTTACCTCAAGGCTGCCGCACCCCCGGGCATCCGTTTCGGGCACATCGCCCGCGGCGCCATGCCCTTCGTGGGGCTGCAGCTTCTGGCCCTGATGCTGGTCATGGCGTTTCCAGCGCTCGCGCGCTGGTTACCGGATCTGATGGATAAGATGTAAATCCCGTTGGCGGCACCCGTTCAGAGCTTTGTTGCCTTGGCATAGGCCTCTTCGGAGATGGTACTCCAGGCATCGTGTTCTTTCTGGAAGGCGCTGTAGGCCTGGTACACCTTTTTGAAGGTCGCGTCCTTGGCCGCTTCCTCATCCAAGACTTCCTGGGTGTACTTGCGCAGGCCGCGCAGCACGTCCGGCGGAAACGCCTGAATCTTGATCTTGTGTTCGGTCTGCAGTGCGCCCAGGGCCTGTTGGTTCTTGGCCTCGAATTGCGCCAGCATCCACAGGCTGGAGGCGGACGCGGCGGTGCTCACCATGCGCTGCAGGTCGGGGGGCAGGCTGTCCCACGCGGCGCTGTTGATGATGAGTTCCAGCATCGGACCGGGCTCGTGCCAGCCGGGGTAGTAGTAGTTCTGCGCGGCGCGCTGCAGACCGAGGCGCACATCGTGGAACGGCCCGACCCATTCCGCGGCGTCGAGGGTGCCGCGTTCCAGGGCCGGGGCAATCTCCCCCGCCGGGTACAGCACCGGGTTGACGCCGGCCTTGGCCATGACCTTGCCGCCGAGGCCGGGGATGCGCATCTTGAGGCCCTTCAGGTCGTCGAGGGAGGTGATTTTCTTTTTGAACCAGCCGCCCATTTGTACGCCGGTATTACCCACGGGAAAGGGCACCAGGTTGAACGGTTTGTAGATCTCCCGATACAGCTCCAGGCCGCCGCCCGCGTGCATCCAGGCCATCATCCCCAGGGCGTTCAGGCCGAAGGGCACGGCCGTGAAGAACTGGGCCGCCGGAATCTTGCCCGCCCAGTAATAACCGGCGCCATGGCCCATCTGCACCGTGCCCTGGGACACGGCGGAAAAGGTCTCCAGCGCCGGCACCAGTTCGCCGCCGGCGAACACCTGGATGTTGAGGCGCCCGTCGCTCATGGTCTTGAGGTCGTCGGCGAAGCGCTGCACGCCTTCCTGAAAGATGGGGAAATTGGGCGGCCAGGTGGTCACCAGCTTCCAGTCGAATTTCGCCGCCGCCGTAGCAACGGTTGGCGCTTGTTCGGTGGCCTTGTTGCATCCCGCCAGCAGGCTGCCCATCACGCCCGCACCGGCCGCGGCGGCGCCCTGGATGAATTTACGTCGTTGCATTATTTTCTCCTTAAGTCCGAGACGGCTCCCGTAGGGTGGGCATTGCCCACCATCGTGTCATCCGAAGCCGCAGTTGGTGGGCAATGTACTGGAAACTGCTCCTGCGTTTCCAGTACTTCCGCCATCTCGGCGCCTGTTCCCGACAGCGCTCTACCTCGCCCATCCATGGGCTCGCCTGGCGG
>JAYSOL010000018.1:0-4074 GCA_043723045.1 Gammaproteobacteria bacterium
GTGGAAAGCACCAGATCTATGCTGCCGCAGCTGGCGACACTGCCATGCAGGTCCTGCAGTCGATTGTTGGTCGGCTCGGTCAAATCGGGCACCCGCGACACGCTGTCCCGGGGCCAATCGAGCAGCCGCGGGCTGTCGACAAGCGGCGTTCCGGTTATGGCCGGGATCGCCGCATGGACCGAGGCAATGCCTGTTACGAACAGCGCTATCAGGGCAATGGCTGAAGCTGTACTTTTTGATTTCATGGTGCTCTTCCCCTTACTTAAATGAACCGACCGATCTTGCTTTCTTGCTTTACCTGTGGAGCAACCGCATTGACTAGAACTCGAACCCCCAGTAATTCTTCAGAACCAGCGCCACCTCGACGTATTCCGCTTTCGTGGCCACTACCAGGTCCTCACCCTTGCAGAACTTCTCGCGCAACCCTTTCGTGGCCAATTTTCCTTCTGCCGACATCATCGCCTGCAGTATCTTTTCGTGCATGGCGGGGGTGATACGCGGTCCGAGGGTGAACGCCTGATTCGGGTAAGGCTGGTGCTGATGAATTATTCTGGCGACTTTCTGTTCCGGGTCGAGTTTCTTCAAGTTGGTCGCGGGAAGTATCGTCGCCTCGCATTTGCCATCGACCACGCCCTTATAGGCGCTTTCCCAACCCTTTATTTCGATCATGTGCGGTTGACGCGCCGGATTATCGAACAGGCTCAAAAGCGTCAATGTGCCGAAGTTGGGTGGCGCATGCACGCAAACCCCGCGTCCGGCAAGCTCCTTGATGGACGTAAACCTGCTGCCCTGTTTGGTGATGACCACCCAGACATGCGGTTGCGGAAGCTTGAGCAATGGGGTGTGCCCCATCTGCTGGATGCGCCAGCCTACAAAATGCGGGCCATCGAAAATGACGTCGTAGGCGCCTTTGCGCATCTGCGCCTGATAGGCCAGCCAGTTGTCGGGGTATTTGTAAACGAACTTCCTGCCGGTAGCCTTGGATAACAGTTCCACGATAGGCTGATAGAAATCCACCCCGTCCGCACCCTTCTCGCGTGGCGGGGAAGAGAAGGTATACACGTCGTCGCTGGCAGCCATTTTTGCCGACGCAACGGATGCACTGGCGTCGGATATACCCGCCGCGCGTACGGGTGAAACGACGATGCAGAAAAATAGGCCACTCAAAACCTTAACGATCACTGAATTCTTCATGCTGACTGCCTCCTTGATAGCGCAAACCCACTAAACTATTGCGGGTCATTCGTTTATGCTTGGGATGCACGGCCCTGTGCCAAAGTTGAACGTCCGGTCGGCTTTTGACGGCCTGTCAGGCTATCGCCGCCGAGCCCCATGGAAGGGGGTGTGCGCCCAGCCGCTATGGGTGCAGTTGCAAGTGCGCGGTCTTACTTATAGCAACCTGCCTTAAAGGGCGCAGGGGGTGGATTCCATTCGCGGGCCCCTGAGAGTTGTTACATGTAACGGTACATGTAACAGGTATAGACAACTATGGCCGCCTTTTCAAGGAATCGACAAATTCTTGATAAATAGCTTTGTAGACAAACAGTTAGATGATTGCTGGAGACAGGATCGCTGCGAAAAGTATCGCGTCGGTCTACGCCGGCGCATCCTGATGAAACTCGATATCCTGGATATGGCCACCGGCCTGGAGGATGTGGTCAACACACCTGGCTGCCAGGTACAGCCGCTGCGCAGTGGCCAGCGCAATCTCTATACGCTGGTCGTGGATGAGCCGTGGCGACTCGTCTTCCGTTATGAAAATGGAGGATTTTACGACGTCTGGCTGAAGCAATTTAACTGATGCGGGGCGATACTAGTGTGGCGTGCCCGCCCTAAGCGCCATAATCAGTCGAGTCCAAGAATCCGCTACCGATTCAACTCCGGAAATTTATGCAGATCACCGAACGTCAGCCGTTTAGCCCCGGAGAAATTCTCAAAGAAGAGTTTATGGACCCGCTGAATCTCACCCAGGGCCAGTTGGCGGACTGGCTGGATGTGGAACGACGGCGCATTAACGAAATCATACGCGGCAAGCGCGAGGTGACGCCCGACACCGCGCTACGCCTGGGCAAGGCGTTTGGAGTTTCGCCACAGTTCTGGTTGTTGCTGCAGATGAGAATCAACCTGTGGGTGGCGCTGCAGGACCAGGGCGAGGAGTACGCGCATATCAAACTCATCACCGACGGCAGGAACATCGCACCCGCAGACACCGCCGGGAAATGACGCGGCCGGGCCGGGGCAGAGAAAAAATTCCGCCGGCTTCCCTCGCCCTCCCGTAACGCCCCGGCAGCGGGACTATCTTTCCGCCATCAATGTTTCGATTTCATCGACGCCCTTGGGGGCCTCGATACTCAACACCTCGTGGCCGTCGCGCGTGACCAGCACGTCGTCCTCGATGCGCACGCCGATGTTCCACCAGCGCGGCTTGATTTCCTTGTTCCCGCCAGCGATGTACAGGCCGGGCTCCACCGTCAGCACCATGCCCGGCTCCAGCAGGCGCCAGGCGTCGTGCACTTTGTAATCGCCCACGTCGTGCACGTCCATGCCGAGCCAGTGGCCGGTGCGGTGCATGTAGAAGCGTTTGTAATCGCCGTTTTCCATCAGCCCATCGACGCTGCCCTTGAGTAGCCCTAAGTCCACCAGTCCCTGTATGAGGATGCGCACGGCGGTATCGTGCGGCTCGTTCCAGTGCATGCCGGGTTTCACCGCGTCGATGGCGGCCAGCTGCGCCGTCAGCACGATGTCGTATATTGCCCGCTGTTCCGCACTGAACTTGCCGTTCACCGGAAAGGTGCGGGTGATGTCGGCGGCATAACTGTCCATCTCGGCGCCGGCGTCGATCAGCAGCAGGTCCCCATCGCGCAATTCGCAGTTGTTTTCCGTGTAATGCAGGATACAGCCGTTGGCACCGCCACCGACGATGGGCGGGTAGGCCGGAAACGGGCTGCCGCCCTTCTTGAATTCGTGCAGAAATTCCGCCTCGATTTCGTACTCCATCATGCCGGGCCGGCACATCTGCATGGCGCGGCGGTGGGCACGGGCGGAGATCTTGGCCGCCTTCTTCATCAGGCGGATCTCCTCCGGGCGTTTGAACAACCGCATCTCGTGCAGCATGTGATCCAGGTCCACGAACTCGCCCGGGGCGTGCACACCGTTGCGCGCCTTGGCGCGCACCTCGTTGACCCAGCTCATCAGCTGGGCGTCGAACTCGGGGTTGCGACCCATGCTGCAGAAAACCTTTTCGCGATTCTCCAGCAGGCCCGGCAGGATGTCGTCGATATCGTCCATGGGAAACGCATCGTCCGCGCCGTACATCTCCTGTGCGCCCTCGAGCCCGGCGCGGCGCCCCTCCCAGATCTCCTTCTCCGGATTCTTCTCGCGACAGAAGAGGATGTACTCGCCGTGGGGCCGACCCGGCACCAGTACCGCCACCGCTTCCGGTTCAGGAAAGTGCGTGAGGTAGTAGAAATCGCTGTCCGGTCGGAAGGGGAAATCCACATCGCGGTTGCGGTTGCGCACCGGTGCGGTGGGAAGGATAGCGACACCGCCGCCCATTTGTTGCATGAGGTCGCGCCGGCGCTTCTGAAAGAGGGCTTTATCCATACCTTCATTATGCCTGAATTTACCCCGGCGCGAGAGCGGCCCGGGGGAAATGGGCCGATAAAAGGCGCTTCACGAAAGTCAAGGCGTGCGTGCCGGGCTACCTGGCCAGGAAGTCGTTGACCCGCGCGGCTGTCGGTCCTAATATTCGTGTATAAGTGAGCCTTAGACCTGCATGCGATGGATAACGACAACCTGACGAAACTTGAACAGCGTATCGACGAACTGATCAGCGCCTGCCGCCGCCTCAGCGAAGAGAACCATACGCTTAAATCCGGTCAGCAGAACCTCAGCGAGGAGCATGCCAGGCTGGTGGAAAAAACCCAGGTGGCACGTTCGCGCATCGAGTCCATGATCGGACGCCTCAAGGCGCTGGAGCGCGCCTGACATGAAGAGCACCGCCAGCGGCGTCAACATCTCCATCCTGGGTAAAGAGTTCATGGTCGCCTGCCCGGAAAATGAGCGCGCCGCCCT
>JAYSOL010000019.1:0-8924 GCA_043723045.1 Gammaproteobacteria bacterium
ACTGATCCATATTGGTTTTACCGATGGGAATGGCGCCGGCGTCGATGAGCCGCTGCACCACAAACGCCGAACGCTCCGGGGTATAGGCGAAGGCGGCGCACCCGGCGGTGGTGGGCACACCGGCGAGATCGATGTTGTCCTTGATGGCAAAGGGTATGCCATACAAAGGTAATTCATCCGGGGCGTGCCGATCGAGCCGTTCGAGGTACGGCAGTAGCTGTACGGCAGTGAGACGAGTGATCCAGATGTTATGCGCCGCACTCCCGTCGCAACGTTGCTGGATATCCGCCACCACCGCCCGCGGGGTGAGCGCACCGGAAAGATAGGCCGCGCGCAACGCGTTCAGGGTCATGTTCATGGTTTCTCCTCCTGCAATACCAACAGCGCCTGGCCGGCATGGACCTGGCTGCCTTCGCTGCGGCTAATAGCGTACACCACCCCGGCGGCGGGCGCGGTGATCTGGATTTCCATTTTCATGGATTCCAGGATCAACAGGGTCTGCCCGGTCGCCACCCGGTCACCCGGTTTGACCAGGATCTCCCACACATTTCCCGCCACCGGACTCTCCACTGCCACACAGTTGTCAGGCAGGGCGTCTTCCGTGGCGCGTTCCCGTGCCAGGCCCTGGTCGGATTCAAAATTCATCTGGCCGGAGGCGATCCAGTGCTGCAGTTCCGTGGCAAATGCCTGTTCGCGTTTCTGGGTGAAGCGGGAAATCCCGTCGGCATTCTGCGCGACGAAGTCCTGATAACTTTTCAAGCTGAACGTGGTGTGTTCGATCTTCAACGGATAACCGCCCTTGGGAAATGCCTTGCGGATGTCCACAAGCTCCTCGGCGCTCACCGGGTAAAACTGGATCTGGTCAAAAAAGCGCAACAGCCAGGGTTGGTCGAACTCCGTCGTCCGGCGCCAGCGGTTCCACATCTGCAGGGTGCGGCCGACAAACTGGTATCCACCGGGCCCTTCCATGCCGTAGACACACAGATACGAACCGCCGATGCCGACGGAATTCTCCGCCGTCCAGGTGCGTGCCGGATTGTATTTGGTGGTGACCAGGCGATGGCGCGGATCCAGGGGAGTGGCCACCGGCGCCCCCAGATACACATCACCCAGCCCCATGACCAGGTAGCGCGCGTTGAATACGATGTCGCGCACCTGCTCGATGTTATCGAGGCCGTTGATGCGGCGAATGAATTCGATGTTGCTCGGGCACCAGGGTGCATCCTTGCGCACCGACTGCATATATTTTTTGATCGCCACCTGGCAGGCATCGTCGTCCCAGCTCAATGGCAGGTGCACGATCCGCGCCGGCACATCCAGGGCCTCCACGTTCCGCAGCGCGGCCTCCGCCAGTTGCAGCACATCGAGCAGGGCGGGCAACGGCAGTACCAGACTGTCGTAGTGGACCTGCAGCGAACGTATGCCCGGGGTCAGTTCCAACACACCCGCGGGTTTGTTGGCCTGCATCCACAACATCAGCGCATGTACGCGAAAGCGCAGGGCGATGTCGAGCACGATGGGGCCGTATTCCACCAGCAGATAACGATCGCCGGAGGGCCGGTAGGTCACGGCGATGCCATTCTTCTCTGCGCTGATCAGCTTGACGATGGGCGAGCTCGGCGTGATCGACGTCACCGGCGTCGGGATAGGGGTGAGTTGTGCGATGGCGCTCTGTTGCGCGCGCGCCAACGCTACGGCCGAGTCCATGTCCACCGCTTCGAAGCGCACTTTATCCCCGGCCTTCAGTTGTCCGAGTTTCCACAGGTCCGCATGGATCACCGTGGCGGGGCAGACAAAGCCGCCGAGGGACGGGCCATCGGGACCGAGGATGACCGGCATGTCGCCGGTGAAGTCCACGGTGCCGATGGCGTAGGCGTTGTCGTGGATGTTGGACGGATGCATGCCGGCCTCGCCGCCGTCGCTGCGCGCCCACTCCGGTTTGGGTCCCACCAGGCGCACGCCGGTACGACTGGAGTTGTAGTGGACCTCCCAGGCGCTGGCGAAAAAAGTGTCGATATCTTTCGGTGTGAAAAAATCCGGCGCGCCATGGGGTCCGTAGATCACGCGCAACGTCCAGGTATGGTCGATGGCCGGGCGCAGGCCCTGCGGGATGGACGCGCTGGGGTGCGCGCCGGTCATTGGCAACAGGTGCAGTACATCACCGGCGCGCAGCGCCCGCCCACCGTGGCCGCCGAACTGTCCCAGGGTAAAGGTCGATTTGGCACCCAGATAGTCGGGACACTGTATACCACCTTGCACCAGCAGATAACTGCGGGCACCGGCGGCGCTTACCTTGCCGAGCTTGAGGGTCTGACCGGCTTGCACCGGAATCACCTGCCAGAACGGCGCCGGTTGGTCATCCAGGGTGGCGTGCATCTCCGCACCGGTGAGTACGATGGCCGTCTGGGTGTTGAAGCGCAGGGTCGGGCCGTTCAGGGTGATTTCCAGTCCCGCGGCGTTTTGCGGATTATCCAGAAGACGGTTACCGAGCTGGAACGAATAGGCGTCGAAGGGCCCGGAGGGCGGCACGCCCACATCCCAGTACCCGAGGCGGCCGGGATAATCCTGCACCGTGGTGAGCGTGCCGGCGCCGATCACATCGATGCTGCAGGGCCGGTAGGTGAAGTCGTTGAGGTAGCGCGTAAAGATGCGGCCTTCGGCAAAGGCATCGGTGCGGAGTATGGCGCGTACATACTCGATGTTGGTCTCGACGCCATAGAGGCGCGTCGCCCCCAGGGCGGCATCCAGTTGACGGATGGCGGCGTCGCGATGGTCCGCGGTGACGATGACCTTTGCCAGCAGGGGGTCGAAGTAGGGTGATACCTCCACACCGCTTTCTATCCAGTGATCGATACGCAAGCCGTCGGCGCGCGGGAATTCCACCTGGGTGAGCAGGCCCGCCGATGGCTGGAAATTCCGGTGGGGGTCCTCGGCGTACACCCGCGCCTGAATGGCGTGGCCGCGAGGCTTGAGGGTACGCGCCAGCGCGGCGAGATCCGACAGCTCACCGGCCGCGAGCTCGATCATCCATTGCACCAGGTCCACGCCGTAGACCTGTTCGGTCACGCCGTGTTCCACCTGCAGGCGCGTATTCACCTCAAGAAAATAAATCGCCTTGGAATCCCGGTCGTAAATGAATTCCACCGTGCCGGCATTGCGATAGTCGAGTGAGCGCACCAGTCGCACCGCAGTGGCATGCAGGGCGCTGCGGATTTCGTTGGAAATATCCGGTGCCGGCGTCTCTTCGATGACCTTCTGGTTGCGCCGCTGACTGGAACAGTCGCGCTCGCCCACGGCGATGGCCTGGCCGCGGCCATCGCCGAAGATCTGCACCTCGATATGACGCGCGCGCTCGATGAATTTCTCCACAAACACGCCGCTGTTGGAAAAATTGTTTTCCCCCAGGCGTCGCACGGAATCGTAGGCCAGGCGCAGCTCATCGGTGCTGCGGCAGATCTGCATGCCGATACCGCCGCCGCCGGCGGTGCTCTTCAGGATCACCGGATAACCCACGGTGATAGCCGCCAGTACCGCGGCGTCAACGGTTTCGAGCAGGTCGCTGCCCGGCAGCAGCGGGACATCGTTGCGTTGTGCCAGCAGGCGCGCCGTATGCTTCAGGCCGAAGGCGTGCATCTGTTCCGCGGTCGGGCCGATAAAGCACACGCCGGTCTGCTCGCAGCGCGCGACGAAACCGGCGTTTTCACTCAGGAAACCGTAACCAGGGTGGACCGCGTCGGCGCCGGTCTTTTGAATAATGTCGAACAGCTTGTCCTGGTTGAGGTAGGTCGTGGTTACCGGACCCTCCCCCAAGGACCAGGCTTCATCCGCCTGGGCGACATGCAGCGAGTCCGCATCCGCCTCGGCGTAGACCGCCACCGAGACTATGTGCATGCGCTTCAGCGTGCGGATGATGCGCGTGGCGATGGCGCCACGATTGGCGATGAGGATCTTTTTAAACATGGCAGCAAGTTAATCACAAAACGCGGCGGGTCGTCCCGCCGTTGTACAGGGTGCACCGGGTCGTCCCGGTGGACTAGCATGGTTTCTTAGGCCGGGCACGGGACACTAATCCCAGATCAACACCTCGATCGGCGTCGGGCTGTAACCGTTGCACGGAATATTCAGTCGTAGGTTGGGTTAGCCCGAAGGGCGTAACCCAACAAAACCCCGCCTTTGCTGCGGAAGCACCCTTGCTGCTCCACCTTGGTCTGCGATGAAATGTCGGGTTACGCTGCGCTAACCCGACCTACAAGACTAATCCCAGATCAACACCTCGATCGGCGTCGGGTTGTAACCGTTGCACGGATTATTCAGCTGCGGGCAGTTGGAGATCAGCACGATCACATCCATGGCCGCCTTCAGCTCCACGTATTTGCCCGCGGCGGAGATGCCGTCGGCGAAGGTGAGCCCGCCGCCCGGTGACACCGGGACATTCATGAAAAAGTTGATGTTGTGGGTGATGTCGCGCTTGCTCATGCCGTAGTGTTCATTTTCCGCCACCGCCAGCATCCAGGAGTCGCGGCACGCGTGCATGCATTTCTTGTCCAGGGCGTAGCGCACGGTGTTGCTCTCCGTGGCACAGGCGCCGCCGAGGGTGTCGTGCCGGCCGCAGGTGTCGGCGACGATCTCCAGCAGCACATTGCCTTCGTTGGACAGCAGCCGGGCGCCGGTGCTGAGATACACATTGCCTTGCTCGCGTATCGTGTCCATGGCGCTGTAACGTTCGCTCGGATCATGGGCGTTGTAGAACAGGGTATCCGCCGCCTGGTTGCCTTCCAGGTCCAGGATGCGCAGGGTCTGGCCTTGCGTTACGGTCTTCATATAATAGTCGCCGGCGGCGACGATCTCCCGCGACACGGCATTGTCCGGTTTGAGGGCGCTCTCCTTAATCATGCCTCACCCCTTTACGCCCATATGGAACAGGGCGTTGTTGCGGAAGCCGCGTGCATTTTCCGGCCGGAAGTTAAGGCAATAGTCATCGCTGGCGACCTCCGCGGCCGCGCGGATCTGGTACTGAATGGGTTTACGCGGATAGTCCTTCGATGGGTTGAGGGGGTGCGGACAGGTGTGCAGCAGCACCAGGGTATCCATTTCGAAGCGCAGTTCCACGGTGTCGCCGGCTTTGCTGTGGTTCTCGGCGTAGCGCAGGGCGCCGTCTTCGTCCACGTTGACGCGGCTGAAGAAGTTGACGTTGGCGGCCATGTCTTTTTTGCCCAGGCCAACTTTGGCCAGTTCCACCAGGAAGCTGGTGACACCGTCCTGATGCCAGTCGTTGCGGTATTCCTGGTAACGGTGCTCACCCCATTTGCGCGTGACGATCGCCTTGGTGGCGTTGCCGCACACGGTGTCGTGCCAGCCTACGCTATCCTGCACGATGGAGCAGAAAATGCGTCCCATGTCGGAATACAGGCAGTTTCCCCGGGTAAGTTTGAAGGTATGCTGACACTTGAGGGTGTCCGGCGCGTTGTAACGCTCCAGCAAATTAACCGGATTGTAGAACAGCATGCCGACATTGGCGCCGCCTTCCTCGTCGATCAGGCGCAGCGCCGTGCCGCGGCGCATGGTCAACGACCAGTGGCAGCCGCCGGCGAGGCGGTCCGTGTGTAACAGTTGCGCATCGTTCATGCTTGCTCCTTCATGCCGCTTGTTCTTTGCGTGCTTGCTTGAGACTGCTGTCGATTTCCTTCAGTGTCTTGCGGTCGGCCTGGTTCACCGGGATATCGTAGGTGATGGTTGCGCCGTAAGAATTGGGTGACTGGGGGTCGTGGCGCACCTTGTCGAACACCCACAGGCGTGTGCCGAGGTAGAAACCTTCCTTGAGGTCGTGGGTGATCATGAAGATATTGATGCGTGTTTTGCCCCAGATGTCGAGTATCAATTTGTGCATGTCGGCGCGGATGCCCGGATCGAGGGCGCCGAAGGGTTCGTCCAGCAGCAGTATTTTTGGCCGCTTACTCAAGGCCTGGGCGATGGCCAGACGCTGCTGCATGCCGCCGGAGAGCTGGTGCGGATATTGATCCCGCGCCTGCGTAAGCCCGACCATGTCAAGCATGGTCAGGGCCTGTTCCTGTGCCTGTTTGCGTGCACGGCCGAACAGGCGCCCCAACAGACGTGCTTCGGTGAGTTCCTGCGCCAGCAGCAGATTCTGCAGTGCGGTGAGATGGGGAAAGACAGAATACTTCTGAAAGACGATGCCCCGGTCCTCGCCGGGTTCGTCCGGAATGGGTTCGCCGTCGAGCAACAGCTCGCCGCGGCTCGGCGCCTCGGTGCCGAGCAGCAGCTTCAGAAAGGTGGTCTTGCCACAGCCGGAGGTGCCGACGATGGTGATGAATTCGCCGTCATCGACCTTGACGTTGACGCGCTCCAGCACCACGTTGTCGTCATAGGTTTTCCACAGATTGCGCGCCTGCAGGCGACTCATGATTTGTCTCCATACAGACTGTGGAACCAGGGGAAGGCGCGCAACGACAAGCGACGCAACGTCCAGTCGGTGAGAAAGGCGAGCAGGGTGATCCACACCACGTAGGGCAGGATCACATCCATGGCCAGATAACGGCGCATGAGGAAGATGCGGTAACCCAGCCCATTCTCCGCGGCGATGGCCTCCGCGGCAATCAAAAACAGCCAGGCGGGGCCGAGGGACAAACGCACCGCCTCGATCAGCCGCGGCAGGATCTGCGGCAGCATCACCCGCAGCATCACCAGCCACGTACTGGCACCCAGGGTCTGTGCCTTGATCAACTGCTCCGCCGGCAGTTCCAGGGTCTTGGCCTGCAGATCGCGGATAATGAACGGTGTGATGCCGATGACGATCAGCACCACCTTGGAAAGTTCGCCCAGACCGAGCACGATAAATAGAATAGGCAGGACCGCCATGGGCGGGATGAGGGAAAGTATCGTGGTCAACGGCGACAGATTGGCGCGCACCAGGGGGACGGCACCGTTCAGCAGGCCGAAACTGAGGCCGAGGACCGCGCTGACGGTAATACCAAGCCCCAGACGTTGCAGGCTCGCCAGGGTATCATTCCATAATAAGTACTCGCCGCTGCGCTGATCCGGTGCAAACGCCATGCGCTGGATCGCGTCGCCGAAGCTCGAAAACGACGGCATGAGCTTGTCGCCGGGATTTTCCGCCAGGCGCAGATCCGACGCCCACAGGTAGATCAGCAGGATGATCAGAAACGGCAGCAGGGCCAAACCCACCTTGAGCGCCCGGTCCGGCATGATGTTCATTAAGCGTTTCATAGTTATCTGCTTTGCTGGTCTGGCGGCGCTGTTCGGGTATGGTAGCGGACGCGGTAGTCCCCGCAACCTTGGCGCTCACGCTTGATGGCCTCCTCCAGGGAGCACGGCGGGCCTATATTACCCTCGCAATGAAGGTCATGGCACGCCTCGCCATGACCCCGACCTTGCCAGCCGCTTATAATTTTCCGTCGGCAGCCATCTTCATATAAGTCGGATCAAAACGCAGCTTGACCCGGGCTGGATTGCCGTAGACGCCGGCGGGGGTTTGAATGCCGATGACGCCCGCGTCCTTCGCGCCGTCCCCCAGTAGCCCGTGGGCGAAGCTGAATTCCGCCACGTATTTCATGGTGTCCTTGAGCTTGGGGCTGTTGGTAAAGGCGACTGCACTGGCCGCGTCGTAGAACATCTTGGTGGTAGCAAGTTGGGCGTCGTAGCCCTTGAGGTCGGTACCGGAGGCCTTGGCCATGTCGGTGCGTGCGGCCACGGCCTTGGCGTCTTTGCCCTGCATGCTGGCCATGATCTCATACCAGGCGCCGGTCAGGGCCTTGCCGAAGGCCGGATTCTTTTTCAAGATGTCGGTGTTCACCACCATGAGGTCGATGATCTCACCGGGGATCTGGCTGGAGTTGAACACCTCGTGGCTGCCGGGCACCGCCTTGATTTCGCTCAATAGCGGATTCCAGGTGACCGCGGCGCTGACGTCTTTCGAGCCATAAACCGCAACCATGTCCGCGTCCGAGGTATTCACGACAGTGATGTCTTTCTCCGACAAGCCCACGGTGGACAGCCCGCGTGCCAACAGATAGTGGGACACACTCAACTGTACGAGGTTGACCTTCTGGCCTTTGATGTCCTTGAGCGAGGTCTTGCCCTTGAGCACCACGCCGTCGTTGCCGTTGGAGAAATCCCCGACCACGAGGGCGGTCGAGTCCACGCCACCGGCGGCGGGAATGGTGAGGGCATCCATGTTGGTCATGGTGCAGCCGTCGAATTTACCGGCGGTGTATTGGTTGATGGATTCCACGTAGTCGTTGATCTGCACCACGTCGATCTTGATTTTATATTTGTCGGCCCATTTCTTCACGATGCCGGCCTTGGCGCCGTAATCCCACGGCATCCAGCCGGCGTAGATGGTCCAGCAGACCTTGAAGCTATCTTGGGCGTAACTGGAAACGGAGAACAGCGCTAGAAATACAAACAGCAGGGCGGAACGGATGCGCGACATGGTATGGCTCCTTACGCTGGTGACACGGTTTATAAACACACGGGAGAAATCAACGGCCTGATGTCTGTTGAGTCTCCCGGGCTTTTATCCCGCCGTGTAACCCCAAATCTCCCCGGATCCGCCTGGGTCGTTTAAGGTCGATGGCTCTTGGACCCGTCGCTCGCAGGAGCCGGAACCCTAGCCATCCATTCACCGATTTTTTCCATCAGCGGTTCCTTCCGCAGCCTTTGTTTTCCTCGTCGTGTAGGTTTTGTCCCAGGCTGTTGCACGGACTGTGCCAGGGAAAAATCCGCATAGATGCGTCGGCCGGGGCGTGAATCTGCACTGATATAGAGCGTTCCGGGGCCGGTGCGATCCGTTATGGTGCAGTTATTGTTTAGCGGCGGGACGTCTTGCGGTGACCTGGACGTCCAGGGCCTAGGGGCAGCCTTAGCCCAGGGTGTCTTCCCGGAAC
>JAYSOL010000020.1:0-3605 GCA_043723045.1 Gammaproteobacteria bacterium
TCCTACCGCCCCCAGGCCGACGGCAGTCTGGCGGTGGCCGTGTCTGAACGCCGCCGTCTGCAGGCCTGGACCGGCGCCCTGCAGGCCGCCGGGCGTCCCGCCGCCAATCTTTGCCCCGCCACCCTCAAGGTACCGTACGATGAAGGGCGCTGGTCCCTGGGGGCGGAGGACGCAGAGGGTATTTTGCGCACCGGACCCCTGTCGGGCTTGGCCTGCGAGCTATCCGCCGATCTGTCGGTGCCCATGACCCTGAGCATCGCCCTGCGCGAGGCGCGCGACAGCGAACAGTCACCGGCCGGTCTGGTGGTGTATAACCCGCCCGCCGGCCTGGATGTGGCGGCCTGGTCCGAGGCGCTGCAACTGCCGGTGGAGGCGCGTGCGCTGGATTACTGGGCGCAGAGCCCCGCCAGCCCACCACCGATCAACCTGCTGGAACGCGAGTTTGCCGGCAAGGGTGGCGACAGCCTGCCCCTGGCCAAGCTGCGGCCCGCCGCCATCCTGCTGGCGATCTGGATGGTAGTGGGATTCGGTTTTAACGCGTGGGAGTGGTGGCAGCTGAAACACGCGTATAGCGCGCAACGTGCGGAAATGCTGACCTTGTTCAAAAACAGCTTTCCCACCGCCAAACTGGTCGGCGATCCCGCGCCGCTCATGGCGCGTAGCCTCACGGCCCTGCAGGCCGGCAGCGGTAGCCTGGCGCCCAGTGACCTGTTGCCGCTGCTGGCGAGTAGTGCGCCCGCCCTGCAGTCTGCACCGCAGATGCGTTTGCGTATGCTGAAGTATGCCGAGAACAGCCTCACGGTGGATCTCACCCTGGCGGACTTCCAGGGGATGGAGACGTTGAAAAATGCCTTCATCACCCGCGGCCTGCAGGCCGAGGTGTTGAGCGCCAACCAGCGCGAAGGCGCCATCGATGGACGCGTGAAGCTGACCACCGGGGGACGCCCATGAAGATGACCGAACTGGCCTTCCTGGCACCCTACCGCGCGCGCTGGCAGGCGCTCGAGCCACGTGAGCGTCTGGTGGCATCCATCTTCGCCGGCGGCATGGCGTTGTTTCTGTTTTATATCCTGTTGTGGTCGACCATGCAGAGCGACCTGTCACGCCTGCGCACGTCGGTGCCGCAGGACAAAATCAAGTTGAGCCAGATGCGCGTACAAGCGGCGCAGGTAGCGCAGCTGCGTGCCCGCGGCGCGCAGGTGCGCGCCCAGGGCATCAACATATTGGCCACCCTGGAGCAGACCGCCAACGCCCGCGGCCTGAAGCAAAATATCTCGCGCATGGAACCGGAAGGCCCCACCGGGGCGCACATCAACCTCGACGGCATCGCCTTCGACGTGCTGGTGTCGTGGCTGAACGACCTGCAGACGCAGAACGCCATCCGTGTCGAAAGCGCCACGATCGAAGCGCAGCCCGCGCCGGGTGTGATCAAGGCGCGCCTGACCTTGCGCGCCCCGGCGGCATGATGCGGCGGGTGTGGCGGTTCATTGGATTGGGAGTGTTGTTTTGCCTGCTGTTTCTGATTTTCCTGGTGGCGACGGCGCCGGCGACGTGGCTGGCGTGGGGGGTGGCGCGGGGGAGTCAGGGGGTGGTGAACCTGAATGTGCCCGTCGGCGGTCTCTGGCATGGCAGCGCAACGCTGGTGCTGCATGAGGCCGCTTCGCCGCCGCGCGACATCGGCCAAGTATCCTGGAACGTGCATGTACTCAGGTTGTTGCTGGGAAGGGTTCAGATCGAGTTGCGCCTGGTGGATCGGAATATCGACATGCATGGGCTGGTCGGCATCACTCACAACTCACTTTATCTCGATGATGTGAGCGCCGACATCAATGCCGCCTATGCCAGTACGGTGTATCCTCCCGCGGCGCTGTTCAGTCCTGAAGGTCGCGTGACTGTGCGTGCGCCGGCCGTCAAAATACAGCAGGGCTCCATGACGGGCAAAGCCGAATTGATCTGGGCGAATGCCGCCGCGTCTTTATCCAACGGCCAGGTGCTGGGCGACTACCGGCTGACCCTGGATGGACAAGGACAGTCGGTGCCCTTGAAGCTCGAAACCTTGAAGGGAAAATTAAAACTCGATGGGCAGGGGGTCTGGCAGCCGGGCAGTGGACATATACTACTTAGTGGCAACGCCATGCCCCAGGAGCAATCGAGTGAGGTGGACGCCTTGCTTCAGTTGATGGGGCCGGATGCGGGGGGAGGGCGGCGGGCTTGGCGGTTCGAGCAGAATATAATGGCGTTTGACCGATAACGAACTTCCCTCCTCTAAATAACTTTTGTCCGGTGCTAATTGTTGTTTGTAGATGTTGCGCCAAACCTCTTAGTTATATTTTCCAGTTTTGTTTTACACGTATCGCTTGCGCCTCGGAGAGATTGTGCCAGATACTGGAGTTGTTGGTTGTATCAGCGATCACCAGGATGTCTTTAGGATGCATAGCGCCGCCTATGCGTTCGGCTGCCGAGGATGCCGTGTGCGATGAGTTCACGTACCAGCAACTCGCATGTAGTTGGGTCGAATTCCCCAAGGCTTGGATGGCCTTAAGGACTTTCGCCTGATGTGCTTCCGGCTCGGTGAGCTGGTAGGTGATGAAAAGATTGTTGGGCACGCTATCATCCTCCATATTAACGCCAAGTGTGCTTCGCAAAATTGGAATATACCGCAATTTGCGACCCGTCCCTAGCCCTCGAACCACCCAGAACCGCCCATCGGGCCAAAGCGCATCCAGTGGAAGGTGTAGTTTCTTCTGCGCCCCAGACTTTTTCTGGGTGGACGTGACAATCCCCATGTAAGCCCGCGACTTTCCTGGTTTTTTGCAGACGCTCCAACCTCGCCGTGAGCTTTTTTGGAAAAAATTAAAAATAAATTTGAAAAAGCCCTAAACAATTTTTGAAATACTTGGATAACTTGTCAAGGTTGCGTTAGTGGCATGACATTATGGCCAGGATATCGTTGGCGTCCGTCGGATGAAAATCCTCGCCGGTGCCCAGTAAAATATTATTGAAATCAAGGAGTATTTCTATGTCTGCAGTGATCTCGGGCAATAACTTAGGTGTATTTGACAGTTCACTACAGCTCGGGCGCCTTGGCCCCCAAGGGCAGGCCTTTGCGGGGCGTGCTGGCCAGTCAGATCGCGTTTACGTTAACGCGAGCACCGGTAACTTGGTTATCCAGCGTCCAGATGAGTATCTCGCCTCGCTCGGACTGGATATAGGCCTAACACGGACTTACAACTCCCAGGGTCTTTTCACCGATGACAACGGCGACAATTGGCGCCTCAATATCCACCAGAAGCTCTATGGACTGACGGGAACGGTAAACACTACAGGCAGCACCATTACTAAGGTCTTCGGTGATGGCGCCGAAGTAGTCTATAGATATGACACGGCCCTCGGTCTTTATGTCGGCACCGCCGGTGACGGCGCCCACGATACCCTGGGGTACAACGCCGTCAACCTAACATGGACTTGGCTAGACGGCAGCAGCGAGCGCCGTGAATCCTACGACAACCTGGGGCGACTGACAGCGACAAGCGACCGCGATGGCAACACCGTAAGTTATGTCTACACGGGTGTGCTGCTGACGAGTATTATCGATGCCTCGGGCC
>JAYSOL010000021.1:0-6222 GCA_043723045.1 Gammaproteobacteria bacterium
TCGACGCCGGCCTCGCGTTCCGCATCACCACCGTGATCACGCTCATGACCGGCACCATGTTCCTCATGTGGCTGGGCGAGCAGATGACGGAGCGCGGCATCGGCAACGGTATATCGCTGATCATTTTTTCCGGCATCGTCGCCGGATTGCCGCAGGCCATCGCCGGCACCCTGGAGCTGACGCGCACCGGCTCGTTCCAGCCGCTGTTCGTGCTGTTTTTGTTTGCGGGGGCGGTGTTGGTAACGGGGTTTGTGGTGTTTGTCGAGCGCGGTCAGCGGCGAATAACCGTTAACTACGCCAAGCGCCAGCAAGGGCGCAAGATGTTCGCGGGTCAGACCAGTCACCTGCCCCTGAAAGTGAATATGTCGGGTGTGATTCCTCCGATTTTCGCGTCCAGCATTATTTTGTTTCCGGCGACGCTGGGAAGCTGGTTTGGGCAAAGCGAAGGCATGGGGTGGTTGCGGGATATCGCGACGACCTTATCCCCGGGACAACCGATATACGTGATGTTATATGCGTCGGCAATTGTGTTTTTCTGTTTCTTTTATACCGCGTTGATGTTTAACCCGAAGGAAACGGCGGACAATTTGAAGAAGTCCGGCGCCTTCATTCCGGGCATACGTCCGGGTGAACAGAGCGCTAAATATATCGATGGTGTGATGTCGCGCTTGACCCTGGGTGGGGCGGCCTATGTGACCCTGGTGTGTTTACTGCCGGAGTTCATGATCGTCAAATGGAACGTGCCGTTCTATTTCGGCGGCACCTCGTTGCTGATTATTGTGGTCGTCTGTATGGATTTTATGGCTCAGATTCAGGCGCATCTGATGTCGCATCAATATGAAAGCCTGTTGAAAAAAGCCAACCTGACGGGCGGCGGTATGGGCATCACCCGTTGAAGGCCGGAGACGCTATTCTGGACAGACATATTCGTTGAGCGCTTTTAGTTAGTATGGAGTAGTGACATGAAAGTACGTGCTTCCGTTAAGAAACTCTGCCGCAACTGCAAGGTTGTCCGGCGCAAGGGTGTGGTGCGCATTATCTGCCTGGACCCGCGCCATAAACAGCGCCAGGGCTAACCGTTGGTTGATTTTTACCTTTAGTGGCAGTATCCTTCCGCGTTTTCGCGCAAGTCGCGCGCACCCTTAGACAGGGCGTGAAGGATATGCTGGAGATAGTTTGAATGGCCCGAATTGCTGGCATTAACATACCCAACCACAAGCATGTGGTGATTGCTTTGACGTCCATCTTCGGTGTGGGTCGGACACGCGCGCAGAACATCTGTTCCGGTGCCGGTGTCGCGAACGCCACCAAGGTCAAGGACCTTACCGACGCTGAGGTGGATAAGCTGCGTACGGAAGTCGCTAAATTCATGGTGGAAGGCGACCTGCGTCGGACGGTCTCCATGAGTATCAAGCGCCTGATGGATCTCGGCACCTACCGTGGCATGCGTCATCGCCGTGGTCTGCCGGTGCGTGGGCAGCGCACCAAAACCAACGCCCGGACCCGTAAAGGTCCGCGCAAGGCTGTTCGTAAGTAAACTATTTAGGATAACTGTATGGCAACTCCGACCAATACCGCGGCCAAGACCAAGAAGCGCGTCAAAAAGAGCGTTGCCGAGGGCGTCGCGCATATCCATGCGTCGTTCAACAATACCATCATCACCATTACCGACCGTCAGGGTAATGTGCTGACCTGGGCCACCTCCGGCGGTGCCGGGTTCAAAGGCTCGCGCAAGAGCACGCCGTTTGCTGCCCAGGTAGCGTCGGATAAGGCCGGCCGCGCCGCCCAGGAATACGGACTCAAATCCCTGGAGATCAAGGTGAATGGACCGGGGCCGGGGCGCGACTCCGCCGTACGTGCCCTGCATGCCATAGGCTATGAAATCAGCAATATCATCGACGTGACGCCGATTCCGCATAACGGATGTCGTCCCGCTAAGAGACGCCGCGTCTAGGCAAACGGAGAAAGTTCAGTGGCTCGTTATACCGATTCGAAATGTCGCCAGTGCCGTCGTGAAGGTGGCAAGCTCTTCCTGAAAGGCGAGAAGTGCTTTACCGATAAATGTCCGGTGGAGAAGCGTGCCTATCCGCCTGGCCAGCACGGCCAACGCAAGGGTCGCTCGTCCGACTATGGCGTGCAGCTGCGCGCCAAGCAGAAAGTGCGTCGCATCTACGGCATCATGGAAAAGCAGTTCGCCGGCTATTACAGCGAGGCCGACCGTTTGCGCGGCTCCACCGGCGAAAACCTGCTCAAGCTGCTGGAAGGCCGTCTCGACAACGTGGTGTACCGTATGGGCTTCGGCGCGTCACGTTCGGAAGCGCGCCAGTTGGTACGGCACAACGCCATCCTGGTGAACAGCAAGCGCACCAATATCCCGTCCTATCAGCTGCGTGCCAACGACGTGATTGAAATTGTCACGTCGGCCAAGGAGCAGCTACGGGTGAAGGCGGCCCTCGAGGCCGCCGAACAGCGTGGATTCCCCGAGTGGCTCGAGGTCGACTCCAAGGCGATGAAGGGCACCTACAAAGCCGTGCCCGAGCGCAGCGAGCTGCCGTCGGACATCAACGAACATCTGGTTGTCGCGCTTTACTCCAAGTAAGCGACCGGCTAATCAACGCGCTGAATTAAACGAGGGTACATTATGCAGGGTTCTGCCACAGACTTTTTAAAGCCGCGTTTGGTGGATGTGCACAGCCTGGGCGCTATGCGCGCCAAGATCACCCTGGAACCGCTGGAACGCGGATTCGGCTATACCCTGGGCAATGCCCTGCGCCGGATACTGCTGTCGTCCATGCCGGGTGTCGCCATTACCGAAGCCAAGATCGAGGGAGTGCTGCACGAGTACTCCACCATCGAGGGCGTGCAGGAAGACGTTATCGAAATCCTCCTTAACCTGAAGTCCCTCGCCCTGCGCATGCACGGCACGCGTCCGGAAGCCACCTTGCGTCTGAGCAAGAAGGGCCCGGGGCAGGTGACCGCCGGGGATATCATCCTGGACCAGGACGTGGAGGTGGTCAATCCGAATCACCTCATCGCCACCTTGACCAAGACCGGCTCGATCTCCATGGAAATGAAGCTGGTGCGCGGCCGTGGTTATCAGCCGGTGGTCGGCCGCGTGGCGGAAGAGGGCCGTAGCATCGGTTCCATGCAGCTCGACGCCTCCTTCAGTCCGATTCGCCGTGTTTCATATATTGTGGAAAACGCCCGCGTCGAACAGCGTACCGACCTCGACAAGCTGGTGCTGGACATCGAGACCAACGGCGCCATCGACCCGGAAGAGGCGGTACGCCGCGCCGCCAATATCCTGCAGGATCAGATCTCCATCTTCGTGGACCTGAAGAGCCCCGAAACCAAGTCGATTGAATCGCCCGAACCCAACATCAATCCGTTGCTGCTGCGGCCGGTGGACGATCTCGAGCTGACCGTGCGCTCCGCCAACTGCCTCAAGGCCGAGAATATTTTCTACATCGGCGACCTGGTGCAGCGCAGCGAGGTCGAGTTGTTGAAGACCCCGAACCTGGGCAAGAAATCGCTCACCGAGATCAAGGACGTGCTGGCCACCCATCAGCTGTCCCTGGGTATGCGGTTGGAGAATTGGCCGCCGGTGTCACTCAAAGGCAAACTGCCGGAAAAAGAATCTGCCTAAGGCAGTGTCATTAGAGGTTTGAGCTATGCGTCATCATAAAATCGGTCGGAAATTAAACCGTACCAGCAGTCATCGTGAAGCCATGTTCAAGAACATGGCGGCTTCGTTGATCCAGCATGAAGAGATTCGCACCACCCTGCCCAAGGCCAAAGAGCTGCGGCGCGTGGCCGAACCGTTGATTACCATGGCGAAGAACGCCACAGTCGCCAATCGCCGTCTGGCGTTTGCCCGGCTGCGCGACCGTGACGCCGTGACCAAGTTGTTCGACATCCTGGGCGTGCGTTACAAGGACAGGCCAGGCGGCTATTTGCGCATCCTTAAATTCGGCTTCCGCACCGGTGACACCTCGCCCATGGCGCTGGTGCAGCTGGTCGACCGGCCGGATGTCGCCGCCGCCGAACCGGCCGATGCGGCCACCGAAGACAGTCAGCCGAAAAAGGCCAAGGCCGCCAAAGCCAAGCCGGCTAAAGCGGCGTCCGCCAAAGCCAAAACCGCCCCCAAGGCGAAGAAGGCGGCGACCGCTAAAAGCACCAGCGAGTAACGCTCCAGTGCCGGGTGTCAGCGCAATAGGCCGGGTCACCCCCGGCCTTTTTGTTTTTGCGTCGAGCTACGCCGCACAGGCTCAGTGTCATCGCCTGGGCGCATGATCGCCCTCTTTACCGATTTTGGCAGCGCGGGCCCCTATGTCGGGCAAATGCACGCGGTGCTGGCCATGACCGCCCCGGGCACGCCGGTGGTGGATCTTTTTCACGATAACCCCCGTTACGATAGTCGTGCCGCTGCCTATTTATTGCCTGCCTATGCGGCGATATTTCCGCCCCAGACGGTTTTTATCTGTGTCGTGGACCCGGGTGTAGGGGGTGAGCGACGCCCGCTGGCCGTGCAGGCCGACGGTAACTGGTATGTCGGACCGGACAACGGAATCTTTAACCTTGTGGTGCGTCGCGCCCAGCAGTGTGAGGTATACGAAATACGCTGGCGCCCGCAAACGTTGTCGGAGAGCTTTCATGGACGCGATCTGTTTGCCCCGGTAGCGGCCGGACTTGCCCAGGGGGTGCAACCTGAGTCCCGCCCCGTGACCCTGGCGACAGTGACGACAGTCGCTTGGCCGGATGACCTGGCCTGTGTGCTCTACATCGATGGCTATGGCAACGCGATCAGCGGCGTGCGCAGCAGCCAGATCCCGGTCAACAGCGTATTACGGGTGCATGGGCAGGCCGTGCCCCACGCCCGGGTATTCGGCGATATGCCGCCAGGACAGGCGTTCTGGTACGGAAATGCCAACGGATTGGTCGAGATGGCGGTGAATCGTGGCAGTGCACAGCAGATGCTGGGTCTCACGCAAGGTGACGGGTTCGATTGGTAGCAAGGACATCACGTCGGCCTACAGACCCGTCGGTCGGTTATCTGGCGGCCAGTTCCGTGTCTGCCTCCCGGGAGCCGCTAAAAACCCACTTCACGTAGACGCCGCGGCTCCGTAAACTGTACGTGTAGTATTTACAATCACCCTAAAGAAGTACAAACAAAATACGTAAGCGCCCGCCTGATGTCGGCGGCTGCCACAAAAACGAAGAAAAATAAAAGTGTCAGTGCAATGGCGGGCCTGAGCGTGTTCCAGGTACCATGATCACTCACGAGGAAGCCCTGTGAAGAGCCCACGCTGGACGACACCGTCGCACCCGGAGCTAGAGTCCGGCACAAGAGCGCTGCCCCTGTTGTTAGGCATATGCCTGCTGGCCGCACCCAGCGGAGGGGTGTTGGCCGCCGATGCACAGGGACGACCGCTGTTGTCGGAAGAGGACTTTCTCGGGGAGATGCCCGTCGTCTCGTCCGCCACGCGCATGGCCCAGCCGCTGTCCGAGACACCCGCCGCCACCACCATTATCGACCGCCAGATGATCGAGGCGACCGGGGCGCGTTCCATCGTCGATGTCTTTCGTTTGGTACCAGGGATGTTGGTGGGCTATGAGAGCGGCAACCGCCCAGTGGTCACTACCCACGGGTTTGGTGAAGTCTTTGCCCGGCGCATGCAGGTGTTGATCGACGGTCGCTCGGTCTACGTGCCGGCCTACGGTGGCGTCCCCTGGGCCGACCTGCCCCTGGCACTGGAGGACATTGAGCGCATTGAAGTGGTGCGCGGACCCAACGCCGCCAGCTACGGTGCGAATTCGTTTCTCGGAATTATCAGTATCACTACGCGCAAGCCGCGCGACGCGCAGGGCACCCAGGCGAAGCTCAGTGCCGGTACCCAGTCGATACGCGATGCGGTAGTGCACACCGGTGATCACGTCGGCAAACTGGACTATCACCTGACCGTGGGACTGCAACAGGATAACGGATTTCATGTACGCCATGATAGGCAGCAGCACCAATTCCTGACAACCTCCCTGAGCTATCCATTGGGAGACAGCGATGGTGTCGAGGCGCAATTTGGCTACAGCGGCGGGCAGAACGAAAAGGGCTATTTCGACAATGTTAGCAACGGGCCGCGCGATCAGCAGGTTATCAGCCGCTACGAGCAGCTACGCTGGCGGCGCGATCTCGGTCAGGGCAATAATCTCTCGCTGCAGTTCTAC
>JAYSOL010000022.1:0-1896 GCA_043723045.1 Gammaproteobacteria bacterium
TGGCCGGGCAATGTGCGGGAGCTGGCGAACGTCATCGAACGCGCCGCCATTATGGCGACAGGCGAAGTGATAGTCGAGGTAGAACTCGCTGCGTGCGCCGCGCCGACGCACAACCAGGAGCCGGGCGCCGATACGTTGAATCTGCCCTTTAAAGAAGGCCGTCAGCAGGTGATCGCCCGGTACGAGGAGGCCTATCTGCGCCACTGTTTGCGGCGTCATCAAGGCAACATCGCGCAAAGTGCCCAGCATTGTGGTATCGATACCAAGACCTTTTACCGCAAAATGCAGGACTACGGATTGGACAAGCGCGATTTCAAAAAGGCCGGGAGTGTCCTGGAAATGTTAGCGGAAGAATAAAATCGGGCACGCGTAGTGCAATCGGGTGGAAATTCCCGCCCGGTTACCCGAGCATAGCCGTGCCGGCGCCGCGTCACGCGGCTCCTCATCCCCCTAAGCCCCTAAATACACAATCAGACTTCGATGGCTTTGCTTGTTGCGCATACCGCTGGTACAAGGCACGGCTTTTGCTATCGGTTAACGCAACGCGTACGGCTGTCGTCCGGAGCGCAGACCGAGAGGCGTTGCCTCGGTGAAAAAAGTCGGCGGATCCGATCCCCCTTATCGACCCGCTTGCGGCGCAGATCGGAAGGGGCGTGGGAACGGCTAAGTCTACATGATTGTTTAATTACTTCTGTAAGGTCGGTCCCTGCTTCCATGCGGTGGCAGCGCCCGTTCTTTGTTTTGCAGCTTAATGAATATGATTCTGAACCGCCAAGGGCGCCAAGTAAGACTCCTTTCAACCAAAAATAAACTTGGCGTTCTTGGCGGTTAATTTCTTTTTGTTAGGGACTCTTATTATGAAGGGATGCTTAGACCATCAGGTAGCAAGGAGTCGATATGCATAGGCATGATTTTTTTGCAGCGAGTCTGTTCATCTGCGTGTTGTCGGTCATGAGCCCGGCGGTGGCGCAGGAATTCATCCAATACGGCAGCGCCACCACCTACCAGAATTCCAAGGCGCGCGCGCTCTACCCGCAAACCTGGGACCAGTATGGCAACGGTCAGCGGCACCATCCTGTGTATAGCGTGCCGTCCACGGCGCCGAGTTTCCTGCTCACCGGCGTTACCGCCGTGGCGCCGCTCACCGGCGATGAGTTCCGGCGTGTCCAGGCGGCGAAGACCTATTTCCCGCAGGACGGTAACCTCGCCTGGGGCGCAAGCTCGGGCCAGTGGATCGGCAACGTGGTCGGTGTGTCCGTGGCGCAGGGTATCGTCTACGCCACCACCAGCCGGCGCGAGGTCTACGCGCTGGATGCCGCGACCGGGCTCGCCATCTGGCGCAAGGAGCTGGTCGGGGCGGCCGGCATGGGCCAGCCGCTGGTGCAGGTGATCGGCGGTAAACTGCGCGTGTTCGTGCCGGTGGGTGACCCCGACTACAACGTGCACAACGCGGTGCGCGCGGTCTATGGGCAGGACAACGATCGCGGCGCCGGGTATTCCGCCATCTACTGTTTCGACGGGCTCACCGGCGCCGCGGTGTGGCGCGCCGATACACGTGGCGCGTCGCGCCCCACACCTATCTATCGCAACGGCCTGCTCTATGTGACCAATGGCGACGGTCATTTATATACACTGAATGCGACCACCGGCACGCTGGTGTCCAGCTTCACCAATCCGGGTGAGGGACAGGCGGGCATGTCCAGTCCCAACTGGTACCTGACACCCGCCGGCCGTTTGCTGATTCTGTATGGCACCACGAGCCCGCGTAACATCCTCGCCGTGGACGTGACCACGCCCACGGCGCCGTTTCTGGCCTGGAGCTACGTGCCGCCCGGCGGCACAGCGAATTCACCCGGGGATGTCGCGGTGGCGGTGGATCCGGACACAGGCCTCATG
>JAYSOL010000023.1:0-4288 GCA_043723045.1 Gammaproteobacteria bacterium
GTCGGCGAGCAGCACATCGTCCGACAGAAGATCGGCCAGGGGCAGACTGGCGCGGAATCCATCCTGGCTGCGGAAGATCACCCACTGTGCTTCGTCCGACGGTTGTACTTTGGGCTGCACGATCAATCTGTAGAAATCAGAGAATCGTACTCCACCCCAAAGCAGCCCGTGTCTCGACCAGGTCGTGACACAATGAAAATCGCTGGCTTGCTGAATGCGCGGCAGCGAATTCAAATCTTTCGCGGTTAGGGTAATGGCGTTGCGCACGTCTCCGGAAACGAGAAGCGCCAAAGGATCGAATTCTGTTTTGAAACGGCGCGCGTATTTCAAAAGCCCGAACCGCGGAAAGTGATCGATTGCACGCTGGCCCGGAGGTAAGGTATTTTGCGGTGTCATGCGCTTGTTCTCCAGTTGGCGTCCCGGGGTAATGGCCAGGTAATCGAAAGTCACGCACGCTATTCCCTCGGGCCAAGCAAGGTGGGCGATCACCTATTTTTGGTTTTCCTGCTTGCGCAAGGTGTTGCGATACGCGGATTCAATATCAAAATCGGTGTCCCGCCGTCCTGACTTTTCTTCGGTAGCGTTGAACACCTCCGGAAAGAGCGCGTAGTCGGCTTGCTCTCTTTTTGCCTGCTCTAACCTGCGCATTGCTTGCGCCAGCCTTAGTCTTGCATTGGTACGTGCATTGGCGATTACCCCCAGTCCCAGGAAGACAGCCGCGACGGCGCCGGCTACGACCCCTGCCCCCTGAGAGGCCCAATAGCCGAACGCCACCAGGGCAACGCCGAGCAGCGTGGCTTTCCCCCAGGGCCGCCGCTTGACCTGTGAGTTGGCCAGGGAGATTTCACGCCGGGCTGTATCGATTTGTTCGTCCGTCGACTGGCGATGACTGCTATCGATCTTTCTCGACAGTGCTATTAACTGTTTTCTGAGTTGCGCGTCATCGACGGAGAAATAGGTATTCCTGGTGGCGCCTCTGCGCTGGTCATAGTCATTGGCGACGTATTCCTGGGGCGTGGCGTATTCACCCAAGGAACGTGGGGGGAGGTTGCGCCCGGCGCGCGCCTGCTTCATCGTCTGGGAAATACCGGCTTGTTGTTCAAGCCGTTCCAGCTCCTGGGCCTCTTGGTCCAGGCCCTCCGGGTCTTGCCTAGGTTCCGGTTTGTTCATGTGCCTCCGGACTCGCAGTGGCGGGCATCAGTGTGTCGGCGTCAAAACCATCGGTAGCGTTATCACGCCATCGCGCTTGCGTGGCAGCGGGGCGAACAGAACCGTATTGCCGTGCGCGTCAGTTCACTTCCCAGGTGTCGATGCCCACGGCCTTGGATGGCAGGCCGAATTGCAGGGTGCTGTAATAGCCGTCCACATTGGGCAGACTGGTGCCGATCATCAACGTCAGTTCGATGTCGCCGGTACCGGCGGGGATGGGTTTAAAGTTCGCGCCGTCGCGCATCAGCACAATCCGGTCTTGCATGCGGTAGGCCGGCTCCCATTTTCCGTCGCGCGGATAATATTTGACCAGCACGCTACAGAGCAGCACCGGTTGGTTGTTGACGGCGTGATAAAAGCGCATGACGCGCTCCGCCGGCGGCACATCGCCGCTGCGTGTGTCGCCGGCGCTCAGCACCCAGGCGGTCTGTGGTTTGCCTGCGGCCGGGGATGGAATGATGCCGGATTGTTCGCGGATCGGCGCGGATTTTATTTTTGTGCCCTCCTGATATTTCAGTTGGGCCAGGACGGGTTGGGCCGCGTGCACGATACCGGCGGGGAGCAGCAGCACCGCCGCGATCAGCAGTGTGTAAATAAAGTGGCGTTTTGCCGGCATGGACAGGGACCGTGTTTTCCGAAAGTTCAGAGTAGATGAGACGCGTCGGGTTGTCTACTGGCCGCCATGGAGTGCGGCGGCTCAGTGTGCCGTTAGCGTCAGCTCCGCCAGCAGCTTGCGCAAGGCCTGACCGCGATGACTCAGCTGATTCTTGACCTCCGGCGGCAGTTCCGCCGAGGTGCAGCGGTGCGTGGGCACATAAAAAATCGGATCGTAACCGAAGCCCTGGGTGCCGCGCGGTGCCTGCAACAAACGGCCCTCCCAGGTGCCCTGGCAGATAATCGGAGTAGGGTCGAGGGCGTGGCGCATATACACCAGCACGCACTGAAAGCGCGCGCTGCGTTCAGCCTCCACCACGTCCTTGATATCGGCCAGCAGCTTTTGCAGATTGGCGCCATCGGAGGCGCCAGCGCCGGCATAACGCGCCGAATAGATGCCGGGCGCGCCGTTCAAGGCGTCCACCTCCAGGCCGGAGTCGTCGGCGATGGCCGGCAGGCCGGCGTGCTGCGCCGCATTGCGCGCCTTGAGGATGGCGTTTTCCAAGAAGGTGAGACCGGTTTCCTCGACCTCCGGCACGTCGAACGCCGATTGCGGCAGCACCGTGCAGCTCAGGTTGGCGAGCAGCTGACCGAACTCCCGTACCTTGCCGGGGTTGTTGCTCGCCAGCACGATGCGCCCCGGGTGGGGCTTGATCATTCAGCCAATTCCAGCGCGGCGCGCTGCAGCGCAATGAGTTGCGCGATACCGCTGCGCGCCAGGGAGGTCATCGCCTGCATTTCCTCCAGGCTGAAGGTCTTGCCCTCCGCCGTGCCCTGAATCTCGATGAAGCCGCCGGCGTCGTTCATGACGAAATTCATGTCGGTCTCGGCATTGGAGTCTTCCGCGTAGTCGAGGTCGAGCACCGGCTGGCCGTTGAACATGCCGACGGAGACCGAGGCCACGAGGTTGCTCAGGGGGTCGGTCTTCAGCAGGCCCTTGGTCTTGAGCACACCCAGGGCATCGTGCAGCGCGACACAGGCGCCGGTGATGGACGCCGTGCGCGTGCCGCCGTCCGCCTGGAGCACATCGCAATCCACAGTCAGGGTGCGCTCGCCCAGCTGCTTGAGATCGGTGGCGGCGCGCAGCGAGCGGCCGATGAGGCGCTGGATTTCCTGGGTACGCCCGCCCTGCTTACCGGAGGCGGCCTCGCGCTGCATGCGCTGGCCGGTGGAGCGCGGCAGCATGCCGTATTCGGCGGTCACCCAGCCCTGGCCCTTGCCTTTGAGGAAGCCCGGCACCTTCTCGTCGATGCTGACGTTGCACAACACCTTGGTGTCGCCGAATTCCACCAGCACCGAACCTTCGGCGTGGCGCGTGTAGCGGCGGGTGAAACGGATGTCACGGAGCTGATCGGGGGAACGTCCACTGGGTCGCATGCGCATACCTTTTGCAGAGGGGTGATGGTGTTGCGGAGACGGGATAGTACCGCAAAGACGCGGTCAGGTGGACAAAACGGCGGAAAAAAAGCGGGTGCGGCGCGACCGTCGGATCAGGGCTTGCGCCGCTTGGGCTCGAATTGCTGGATGAATTCCTCCAGCTCCTCGATCCTGGCCTCCAGGGACTCTTTCTTATCGGTCTTATCGGCGGCGGCAGGCGGTTTCTTGCGTCGCTGCAGCCGCTCTTCGGCGGTCTTGATCTTGGCGTCGTCCCACATCACCTGCTGGCTGGTTTCCTTCTGTACCAGGGGTTGCAGCGGCAGATTGCTGGTGACACCCTCCTGCCAGCGCAGGCAGATGGCGCTCAGGTTGTCGCAATCGGCGCGCATCTTGGTCTCCGCCGCCAGCAGCATTTCCTCCACGCCCTCTTCCAGGGAGCGGAATTCCAGGTAATGGGTGATCTGCTCGTGGGTGAAGGCCTGCCACAGGCCGTCGGAACACAACAGCAGCAGGTCGCCGCGATGCAGCGCGGTCTCTTCTCCGAGGCTGATGATGGGTTTGCGCGGCCCGCCGACGCACTTGAGCAAGTGGCCTTTCTCCGGATGCCGACGCATCTCCTCCTCACTCAGCAGTCCATCGAGGCGCAGCTGTTCGGTGGCGCTGTGGTCGAGGGTGCGTTGCACCAGTTCACCGTTGCGGAAATGGTACAGCCGGCTGTCGCCCACGTGCGCCCAGTAGGCATAACCGTCCTGCACCAGACACACCACGCAGGTGGTGCGCGGCGTGATAGGCGGGGTGTGCGCATCGCCGATGGCGAGGATATTTCTGTGCGCCTGCATGATACCGAGGGCCAGGAATGCCGATGGTTTGGTGATGGTCGGTTGCTTGACCGCCTGAAAGGAACGCACCAGGGTCTGGGTCAGCGCCTCGGCGGCCAGCGCCCCGCCTTCGTGTCCGCCGAGCCCGTCCGCCAGGACCAGCAGCACGGCATTGTCGCGTTCGGCGATGGCCACCCGGTCCTGGTTGGTGGGGCGCGTGCCCTTCAGGC
>JAYSOL010000024.1:0-3021 GCA_043723045.1 Gammaproteobacteria bacterium
TACTCTTGATCTTCCGTTTCCCACATCAAATCTAAATCAAGAATTTCGACTGGAGTGTTAAACTGCAAAGTGAAGCTGCCAAGCGCTTGCGTATTTGAGCCGTTGGGATTCTGCATTTGTACGCATAGAGTTGGGGTGGTTTTTGAGCAGTGGGTGGCTGCGGCTGCCGCGGAGAAACTTACGAAAATGAGAATTGCACAAAATAGTAATTTCATTTGAGCCTTTTAGATTCCGAATACATCCGGGATCCTGGATACAGTTAACAGTATCCGGGATCCAGAATTTTACCAACTTTGTGTGATTGACCAGGTGAAAGTGGTGGCCAGAGACGGGGTCGAACCGCCGACACGCGGATTTTCAATCCGCTGCTCTACCGACTGAGCTACCTGGCCTTGGGCGAGACGGCGCATTATAGAGAAGTCACGGGTGTTTGTAAAAATTCCTTCTGCGCCCTGGAAATCCCTGCCTTCCGTGGGCTTGTAATGCCCTCCCGCTGCGGTACAGTCCCGCCCTTTACCGGCACAAGGCCCATGAAAGTCACCCTCATCAACCCCTACGAACTCGGCCGTCAACCCTTCGGGCTGGCGCAGCCCGCCGCCTGGCTCAAGCGCGCGGGCTGCGAGGTGCAGTGCCTGGACCTGGCGCTGCAAAAGCTGGAGCCCGCGGTGCTGGCTGGGTCCGACCTGGTGGCGGTGTACGTGGCCATGCATACCGCCACGCGCATCGCCATCGCGGCGTTGCCGCGGTTGCGGGAGTTGGCGCCCAAGGCGCATGTGTGTGTTTATGGTCTGTATGCCCCGATGAACGCGGACCACCTGTATCGCCTCGGGGTCGGCACGGTGCTGGGCGGGGAGTTCGAACCGGGGCTGCTGGACCTGGTGCGGCGCCTGCAGGCCGGGGAGGTGGTGACCCAGAGCGAGCCACTGGTGTCCCTGGCCAAGATCGAGTTTGTGACCCCGGACCGCAGTCTGCTGCCAAGCCTTGCGCGCTATGCCCATCTGCAGGTGCCGGGGCAGCCGAACAAGGTCGTGGGTTTCACCGAGGGTAGCCGCGGCTGCAAACACCTGTGCCGCCACTGTCCGGTGGTGCCGGTCTATCAGGGCAGGTTCCGCATCGTGCCCCTGGAGGTGGTGATGGCGGATGTGCGCCAGCAGGTGGCGGCCGGGGCCTTGCACATCTCCTTCGGCGATCCGGATTTTCTCAACGGCCCGACCCACGCGGAAAAAATCATCCAGGTGTTGCACGCGGAATTCCCGCACATCACCTTTGATGCCACCATCAAGATTCAACATATTATCGACCACGCCGACATGCTGCCGCGGCTGAAGCAGGCCGGTTGTCTGTTTATCACCAGCGCGGTGGAGTCCGTGGACGACGCGGTGCTGGAGTCCCTGGCCAAGCACCACACCAGCGCGGATTTCGACCGGGCCGTGGCCCTGGTGGGGCAGGCGGGCATCGCCCTGGCGCCGACGTTTGTGGCGTTTACGCCGTGGACCACACTGGAAGGATACATCGCCTTGCTGCAGCGGCTGGTGGACCTGAAGTTGGTGGAAAGCGTGCCGCCCATTCAGCTGGCCATACGCCTGCTGATCCCGGCGGGGTCCTATCTGCTGGAGTTGCCCGGGTTTCGCGCGCGGCTTGGCGAGTTCGATCGGCAGCTACTCGGCTATCCATGGGAACACGCGGATGCACGTGTCGACCGCCTGCAGCAGGAGATCCAACAGTTCGTGGCCGAGGCGGAAGCCGAAGGTCGACAACTGGCGCGGCGTGAGATATTTGCGACGATCTGGCGCTTGGCCCATGGCGCCGCGGGCGTCGAGGTGCCGGCCCTGCCGGCCGGGACACTGGGCGAGCCCATCGCGCACATGTCCGAGCCCTGGTATTGCTGCGCCGAACCCACGGACCAGCAGCTGCAGAGTTTCTGACGGTTGCTTGAGTGTTACGCCGCTTTGAGGTACACAGGGCGGGAACACAAAAAGGGAGCCACCCATGCGTAGCGCTTTTTTTCTGCTCGCGCTGTTCGTCAGTAGCACATCATTTCCTGTCTATGCCGTGTCCAGTGCCGAGCTGCAAGCCGTGCAAATGCCCGCCTGGGTCGAGCGCGCCGGTCAGCGCGCGCCGGCGCGCGCCGGCATGGTCTTGGAACAGGCCGACATTCTGGAAACCGGCGCACAAGGCAGGATGCAGATCGGCCTGGCGGAGGGCAGTCTGATCAAGCTCGGTGAGCAGGCGCACCTCACCCTGGCGGAACTGCAGCCGGCCGACACCCCGGACGGCGTGTTCAAAGGTCTGCTGGAGGTGGTCAAAGGCGCATTCCGCTTTACCACCAGCGCCTTGAACCGCAGCCGCCAGCGCGATATCACCCTGCGTGTCGCGTCCCTCACCGTCGGCGTGCGCGGCACCGACCTGTGGGGGCGCTCCAACGACACGGCGGACACGGTCTGTCTCATCGATGGCAGCATCAGCGTCAAACACGCCCAGGCGCCGGACCTGGTCATGGATCAGCCGTTGCAGTTTGTGGTGGCGCCGCACAATGCCGCGCCGCAACCCCTGGCCTGGGTTGAAACCGATAAATTCAAACAATGGGCGGCGGAAACCGAACTGCAGTCTGGCACTGGTGTGACGGTGGCGACCGGTGGTTGGGTGGTGCAGTTGTCGGCACACGCGGAGGTAGAGGGCGCAGTCAGTGCCCAGCAGCGGATGCGGCAGGCGGGTTACGCGGCGGAGGTGACGCAGGTACAGGTGCAAGGCAAAACCTATCATCGCCTGCGGGTGGCCGGATTCGACACCCAGGCGGACGCCAAGGCCTTCGCCAATAAGATGAAGGGGAAGTTCGGTGTACGCAGCCCCTGGGTGGCGCTGGAGAAGGCCGGCGCTGACTAGGGAACCTCTGAGCAGGTGGAGTGCGGGAGCTTGCTCCCGCGTGTCAAAAACCGGAACCCTTCCAACACTATGGTCGGGGTCGAATGGCACTTACTTAAGCCAAAATGTAGGGCGGGTTAGCGTAGTTTGCGTAACCCG
>JAYSOL010000025.1:0-16016 GCA_043723045.1 Gammaproteobacteria bacterium
GTCGCCGGCAAGCTCGCCATTACTCTGAAGGCGGAGAAGCTGATCCTGCTGACCAATACCACCGGTGTGCTCGACAAGCAGGGCGCGCTCCTGACCGGCCTCACGGTCCGCCGGGTCAACGAACTGATCCAGGACGGCACCATCCACGGCGGCATGTTGCCGAAGGTGGGTTATGCCCTGGACGCGGTGAACAGCGGCGTAAAGTCCGCACATATTATCGACGGACGGGTGGCGCATGCGCTGTTGCTGGAAATCTTTACCGATACCGGGGTCGGCACGCTGATCAAGGCGCGCAGTGAGTGATGTGCGGGCCTGTGGGCCCAGGTATCTCGCCACGCCGTAAGGCCGGCTCGCCACTCAGGTCAACGTACCTAACCCTGACGCCCTGCGAAGGGCAACAAAGCGCCCTGGATGGCACCCGAATCTTGGTTGGAAATGGGAGCTGGCGGTAAGTATTCACTCCCAGTTTATGATACGCTTTTGCTAAGCCACGCCCCGTGGGCGGGGGGGGAAATCGAGTAGCAGCGGATGAGGTGAACATGGCCAAGGCACGGAGCAGTGGACGGCGGCAGGAGATCCTCGAGACCCTGGCGCGCATGCTGGAAGAGCACCAGGGCGAGCATATCACCACGGCGGGACTGGCCAAGGCGGTGGGTGTATCGGAGGCGGCCTTGTACCGGCATTTCCCCAGCAAGGCCAAGATGTTCGAGGCCTTGATCGAGTTTATCGAAGAAACGGTGTTCACCCGCATCACCCGCATCATCGAGGAAGAACCCGAGGTCGCGGCGCGTGTCCAGCAGATCATTTTTCTCATCCTCGGGTTCGCCGACAAGAATCCGGGTATGACGCGCCTCATGCAGGGCGATGTGCTGGTGGGGGAGACAGCGCGCCTGCGTGTACGCATCGCCCAGTTCTTCGAACGCATCGAAACCCAGCTGCGCCAGGTATTACGCGAATCCGAGATACGCAATGCCCTGCATCAGCCGACACCGGAGACGGCGCGTCTGCTGCTCGCGGTGATCGACGGGCGCATGGCCCTGTTTGTGCGCGGCGGATTCAAGAACTCGCCGGTGGAGGGTTGGGAGCGTCAGTGGGAGATGCTGCGCCGCGGTATTTTCGTCTAACGCCGGATTTCACTGACCGCACGCCGTCACTTGGCAGACCCTTTAGCTTAAAAAAAGCAGTTAACCGCAGATGAACGCAGATTAGCGCAGATGAAACAGGGTGTTGATACATAGCACCTGTTCACCCAGTGGGTGACTGAGCAATACAGACTACGCACGGACCACTCCGCGTTTATCTAATGTGTAGTGCCCTACCTAAGAGCCATATTAGCGGTTAAACGCCGTTTTTAGGTTTAGGGAATTTCTGAGCAGCCACTGGCCTCCCGTAGGGTGCGCCCTGCGCACCGAAAATTCAGCCATGACGCGACGGCGAAACAAAAAAACCGGATTGTTCAGAGCGTCTTTAGCCGCACACCGGGCATTGCGGATCTTTGCGCAGGCGCAGGCTGCGCCATTCCATGGTGTAAGCATCCAGCAACAGCAGGCGGCCGGTCAGGGTTTCGCCCATATTCAGCAGGACTTTGAGGGTTTCCGTCGCCTGGATGCTGCCGATGATGCCCACCACCGGCGCCAGCACGCCGGTTTGCGAGCAGGTTTCCCCTAGTTCATCCATGTCTTTATAAAGGCAACGGTAGCAGGGACTATCCGGCAGGTCCGGGCGGAAGACGGCCACCTGGCCTTCCATGCGGATGGCGGCCCCGGAGATCAGTGGGGTTTTCTGTGCCACGCACACCCGATTGAGTGCAAAGCGGGTGGCGAAATTGTCCGTGGCATCCACCACGGCGTCCGCCGCCGCCACTTGTTCCGTTAAGGCATCGACATCCAGTCGCAGTTGGAGGGCCGTGATGACCGTTTCGGGGTTAATGCCCTGGAGCATTTGTTGCGCGGACACTACTTTGGGTTGGCCGATGCGATCGCTGGTGTGCACTATCTGACGCTGTAAGTTGGATAATTCCACCAGATCGTGGTCAACGATAACCAGGTGTCCCACACCGCTCGCCGCGAGGTACAGGGCGACGGGGGAACCGAGACCGCCCATGCCGACGATCAGCACGCGCGCGGCACGCAACCGCTCCTGGCCCTCGATACCGACCTGGGGCAGGAGGATCTGGCGGCTGTAGCGCAGCAGTTGGTCGTCGTTCATGGGAGGATTCTAGAGGCTCCGGTGGTGAATGCCTAGCCGGGGGTCTGGTATAGTCGTGCCTGGGGTACAACACGTGGAGTTGGATACATGGAGCGATTTTCCGTTGCAGCATTGCTGCTCGTGGGAGTGATGTTCGGCAGCCTGGCCAGCGCGGCGGATAGGGCGCCGCAGGACTATGTCATCAAAGAAGGCAGCGGCCTGACCCATCTCCTCCTTGGCATGACGGCGGACGAGGCGATACGTGCCGTGGGTGAGCCCGACCAGAATCTTTACGGCTTCATCTTTGTCCACAAACTGCCGGATGGCACGGTGTTGAGTTACCGTATCGCCGATGACCACGTGGTCGCGATCAATCTCAAGGGCGACGCCAAATCTAAATACGTCACCCTGCGCGGCGCCAAGCACGGCATGTTGCGCAGCAAGGTGATACTGCTCTACGGCATGCCGGACGCCGAAGCGGTCAACAAAATATTTTACCATTCCCAAGGCATCGGTTTTTTCTTCAACGACGATATTTTGTATGACATCAGCGTAGTCCCCGAGAACAAAGCGGCGCCGCTTCGACGCTGATTCCGCAGGCGGCCATGTCCGCTCCTGGAGTGCGGGAGCCCGCTCCCGCTTTGGCGAACATTACCTATGCCGTCCCGGACTGACGCGGTCGTGCCCGGCGAGATCCTGATAGCACTGAATCCTGTCATAGCCCTCCGCGCGCAGAATTTCGCTGACCGCATGCGCCTGATCGAAGCCGTGCTCCAGTATGAGCCACCCGCCGGAGTTGAGTGATGGTTTTATGTGGTGGGCGATAGAGCGGATTGCCTCCAGTCCGTCTTCGCCGGCTACCAGGGCAGGGCGTGGTTCAAATTGCACATCGCCTTTGATCAGGTGGACATCGTCTGCGCGCAGGTAAGGCGGGTTGCTGACAACCATATCAAAGCGCTCAGCTTTTAGCGGCAGGTGCCAACTGCCCACCCGAAACGTGATGTTGACGATGCCATGGTGTTCGGCGTTGCCACGCGCCACGGCCAGGGCCGGGGTGGAGATGTCGGTGGCCACGATCTGGCAGCGCGGCCGCTCACGCGCGAGGGCAAGGGCGATGGCGCCACAGCCGGTGCCGAGATCGGCAATGCGCCAGGTCGCGTCCAGTGGGATGCGGGCGAGCGCCTGTTCCACCAGGGTTTCGGTATCCGGGCGCGGGATGAGGGTGGCGGGAGTGACGTGCAGCGCCATGGACCAGAATTCACGCTCGCTGGTCAGATAGGCCACCGGTACGCCGGTTTTGCGCCGAGCGAGCAGCGTGCGTAGTGTCTGTTGCTGTTGCGCGCTGAGCAGGGTATCGGCGCGGGTAATCAGTTGCACACGGTTGAGTGCGCACACATGCATGGTCAACACCTCGATGTCCAGGCGCGCAGTCGGGCTGTGGTTGTGCAGCTCCGCCGTCGCTTGTTGGATAAATTCCTGAAGGGTGAGGCTCACGGTGTACCGGCGTTACAGGCTCAGGGCAGCGAGCAGATCCGCCTGGTCCTCGGCGGTGAGGGGGTTGATGAGTTCATCCAGATCACCGTTGAGGATATGTTCCAGTTTATACAGGCTCAGGTTGATGCGGTGATCGGTGACGCGCCCCTGGGGGAAATTATAGGTGCGGATGCGTTCCGAGCGATCGCCGCTGCCGATCAGACTCTTGCGCGTGGCCGCTTCCTGGGCCTGCTGCTTGCGCCGTTCCGCGTCCAGCAGGCGCGCGCTTAATACCGACAGGGCGCGTGCGCGGTTCTTGTGTTGCGAGCGCTCGTCCTGGCACTCCACCACGATGCCGCTGGGCAGATGCGTCACGCGGATGGCGGAATCGGTTTTGTTCACGTGCTGACCACCGGCGCCGGAGGAGCGGAAGGTATCGATCTTGAGGTCGGCGGGGTTGATGTCGATGGCGTCCACCTCATCCGCTTCCGGCATGACCGCCACGGTGCACGCCGAGGTGTGTATCCGCCCCTGGGTCTCGGTCACCGGGACGCGCTGCACGCGGTGGCCGCCGGACTCGAACTTGAGGCGCGAGTACGCACCCTGGCCGGCGATGCGCGCGATGACTTCCTTGTAGCCGCCGTGTTCGCCGTGGCTGGCGCTGACGATTTCCACCGGCCAGCCTTGCTTGGCGGCGTAGGCGCTGTACATGCGGAACAACACACCGGCGAACAGCGCGGCCTCGTCGCCGCCGGTACCGGCGCGCACTTCCAGAAAGATGTTGCGGTTGTCGTTCGGATCCTTGGGCAACAGGAGCGTCTGCAGTTCCTGCTCGAGCTCGGCGTGGTGCGCGTTCAGCCGTGCGATCTCTTCCTCGGCCATGGCGCGCATGGCGTTGTCTTTGTCGTTGCGCAGGGCGAGGGCGGCGTCCAGCTCGTTCTGGATCGAGTAATACTCACGGTAGAGATTGACCACCGGCAGTATGTCCGAGTATTCCATGGACAGTTTGCGGAACTGATCCTGCTTGCCGATGACGCCCGCGTCGGAAAGCAGGGCATTGATTTCCTCCAGGCGCAGGGACAGATTCTCCAGCTTCGACTGGATCGACGGTTTCATCGACCGGCTGCAGTGCGGGTGGAGCGGGGCATGATCAATCGTCGTCGTTCAGGTTGAAGAGTTTGCGCGCCGCCTTCAGCAGGTCGGCGTTACCGTCGTGGTCGGCCTGTTGCAGGGCGGAGCTGGGTGCGTGGGTGAATTTGTTGGTCAGCGCGCGCGCCAGGTGCGCCAGCACCTGCTGCGGGTCCTCGCCCTTGGCGAGGCGCTGTTGCGCCAGCTGCAGCTCCTTGTCGCGCAGGGCATGGGCGCTTTCGCGCAGGGCGCGGATGGTCGGCACGGAGTCGAGGGACTTCACCCACTGCATGAAATCCACCACCTGGATGTCGATGATCTTTTCCGCCTCGACGGCCGCTTCCTGACGCGACTGCATGTTCTGCGCCACCACCTGTTGCAGGTCGTCCACGGTGTAGAGGTAGACGTCGTCCAACTGGCCCACCTCCGGCTCGATATCCCGGGGCACGGCGATATCCACCATGAACATCGGCCGGTGTTTGCGGATTTTGAGGGCGCGTTCCACCGCACCCTTGCCAAGGATGGGCAACTGGCTGGCGGTGGAGGAGATGACGATATCCGCCTCGCTCAGGCGGTCCGGCATTTCGGTGAGGGAGATGGCCTCGGCGCCGCAGCTCTGCGCCAGCACCTGGGCGCGTTCGACGGTGCGGTTGGCCACGATCATGTGGCCGACACCTTGTTCCTTCAGATGGCGCGCCGCCAGCTCGATGGTCTCGCCGGCGCCGATGAGCAGCACCGTACGTTCCGACAACTGGCTGAAGATCTGTTTCGCCAGCCCCACGGCGGCAAACGCCACGGACACGGCGCTGGCGCCGATGGCGGTGTCGGTGCGCACCTGTTTGGCCACAGAGAAGGTCTGCTGGAACATGCGGTTCAGGATCTTGCCCGTGGTGCCCGCCTTGTGGGCGGTGGCAAAGGCCTCTTTCATCTGGCCCAGGATCTGCGGCTCCCCCAGCACCATGGAATCCAGCCCCGAGGCCACGCGGAAGGCGTGTTTTACCGCTTGGTCGCCGGGGAACAGATAGAGGTGGGGTTGCACCAGGGCCTGGGACAGGTGGTGATAGTCGCAGAACCACTCCACTGCGCGCTGGTTTTCCCCGGATTCCAGGCGGCAATAGATCTCGGTGCGGTTACAGGTGGACAGAATCGCCGCTTCGTCTACCCCGGCCTGGGTGGTGACTTGGTGCAGGGCATCCGCCAGTTTTTCCGGGGCGAAGGCCGCCTGTTCCCGGATAGAGACCGGGGCGGTCTTGTGGTTGATACCGAAGGCGACCAGACGGTGCATGGAGCGGATTCAGGCTCGATCCGGCGTAATAGGCCGGTGAAGGCGGGCAAAACGGTCCCTTTGCCCATACTGCCACATTGAATTGGATGCCGAAGGAAACATAGCCGGGCATTTTCCGGTTTAATGCCGGAAAAGTCCATGTCTTAAGGCCCCACGGCCGGCTCAGGTTGGCCGCTGGCCGGCCGCTGGCGGAAATATAGCGTGTACTATAATACTATCTGTCGGCGGTGGGCCCCGAACCCGAGGGGGGTGGGATGTGTAGTGAACCCCGGTGTCACCCGCGGGCGGAAATAACCCCGACAGTTCGAGGAATATTCTTTCCTAGGCGTTGTCACAGGGTGAATGGTTAAATCAACGTGGATAGTTATGAGGCGATGGAGACAGGCATGAATAAAACCCTAGGTGGTATCACGCTGGGCGTGACGCTTTCTGTATTGACGGCATGCGGCAGCTTGGGCCCGCGCCCCACGGCGTCCGCCGCCAGTCCGCCGGCCAGTCAGGATCAGGCGCTACCCGCCGTCGCCCTTACCCCCGATCTTCTCTTTGACATGCTCCTGGGTGAGATCGCCGGTCAGCGCGGCCAGCTCGACGTCGCCCTGTCCAGTCTGCGGCAAGCCGCGCTCAAATCCCGTGATCCCCGTCTGGTGGAGCGCGCTACCTTGGTGGGTCTGTATGCGAAACGTCCAGCGGAGACCTTGGACACCGCTCGCCTGTGGGTGGAATTGCAGCCGGAAAATCTCGATGCACGCGAGGCCCTCGGTGTCATTTTGCTGGAGACCGGCGACGCCCAGGGCGCGCAACAACAGCTGGAGAAAATATTAACGCTTTCGCCGAACGCCCAGTTGGCGCAGGCCTATCTGCGGGTATCGGCGACGCTGGGACGGCAACAGAATCGCACCGCGGCGCTGGGCATTATGCAATCCCTGGTGAGCCTGCACCCGAACAGCCCCGAGGCGCATTTTGCCCTGGCGCACCTGGCGGTACGTGTGGGCGATCTGCCCCTGGCCGCCAGCTCGATCGATCGCGCCCTCACCCTGCGTCCGGATTGGGAGGACGCGGCCCTGTTCAAGACGCGCGTGCTCGCCTCGCAGAAAGACATGCAGAAGGTGCTCGGCTTCAACGAGGCATATCTGGCGCGCAACCCACGGGCCAGCAACCTGCGCATGAACTATGCGCGCTATCTGGTGGACCTGAAGCAGTGGGACAAGGCGCGTGTGCAGTTCAAGCAGGTGCTCTCCGCATCGCCCAAGGACCCCGACGCCCTGTATGCCGTCGGCCTGCTGGCGTTGCAATCCAACCTGTTGGATGAGGCGCAGAAATATCTGACCCAGAACCTGGAAGTCCAGCCGGAGAACGACCAGGCGCGCTTGTATCTCGGCCAGGTGGCCGAGCAGCGCAAGTTGTACGACGAGGCAGGCAACTGGTACCGCGAGGTGGCGCCGGGAAATTTATACTTCGACGCGCAGTCGCGTCTCAGCCTGGTCATCGCCCAACAAGGCGACCTGGCGGGGGCGCGCAAATTGCTGCACGGTCTTATTCCTGAGAACGAACAGCAGCAGGTGCAGATTGTGCTCACCGAAGAGCAAATGCTGCGCGAGGCCAAGCAGCCCGACACGGCGTTGCAGGTGTTGACCACCGCCCTCAAGGACATGCCGGAGAATGTGGATCTGCTGTACGCCCGCGCCCTGGTGGCGGAACGCCTGGGCAAGCTGGACTTGCACGAGTCCGATCTGCGCAAGGTGTTGCGCAAGGATCCGAAAAACGCCCATGCCTTGAATGCCCTGGGTTATACCCTGGCCGACCGCACCACGCGCTACAAAGAGTCCTTCGAATTGCTGGAGCAGGCGCTGGCACTCAAGCCGGATGACCCGTTCATCATGGACAGCATGGGCTGGGTGCAGTATCGCCTCGGTCGTCACGAGGAAGCGGTCAAGTATCTCAAGTCGGCACTGGAAAAGCGCCCGGATGCGGAAATCGCCGCACACCTGGGCGAGGTGCTTTGGGTGATCGGTGACAAGGCCGGCGCCGAATCGGTCTGGTCCCGGGCCCTTAAGGCCACGCCGGACAACGAAGTCCTCATGGGCGTCATCAAGAAATTCAAACAGTGAGGCGCTGGGCGCTTACCCTCCTGGTCCTGCTCACCGCTGGATGCGCCACCCCCTCAGTCCTCCCGCCGTTGGAAAATCCGCAGCGTGCCTGGCAGGTCCGCCAGGCACAGCTGCTGCCGTTGACCACATGGAATCTGGTCGGGCGGGTGGCCCTGCGCTCGGCCAATGATGGTGGGCAGGCATCGTTGCGTTGGGAGCATACCCCCGTTGGGCAGACCATTGACCTGAGTGGCCCCCTGGGCCGCGGGCTGGTGCGTCTGCAGCAGGATGAGCGCGGTGTGCGTCTGCTGGACGGCGCACAACAGGTCACCACGGCGGAGAACGCCGAGGCCCTGTTGTTCAATGCCACCGGTTGGCACATTCCCCTGGAGGGACTCCACTACTGGATACGCGGCGTGCCGGTGCCGGGCGTGCCGCAGCACCTGGAACTCGACGACCAGGGGCGATTGGCAGTGTTGTGGCAGTCGGGCTGGGAGGTGCGCTTTTTGTCCTATACCCGCTTCGGCGACCACGACTTGCCCAATCGACTGACGCTGTTGTTGCCGCAGGCGGTGGCTTCTTCCCCGTCGCCCTCGTCCGACCCCGCCGGTCGAGCCCCGGTGGAGGCGCGTCTTATCATTGAACGCTGGACGCTTCTGCAGTAAAAGTCTGTGGTATGTTACCCTCACAATCCCAATGGTGGCCAGCGCCGGCGAAGCTGAATCTGTTTCTGCACGTGACAAGCCGGCGTTCCGACGGTTACCATACCCTGCAGACGCTGTTTCAATTTCTGGATCGGGCGGATCGCCTGCGCTTCGATATCACCCAGGACGGCTGCGTGACCCGCGCCATAGCCCTGCCGGGTGTTCCGGAGGACGCTGACTTGTGTGTGCGCGCCGCGCGCCTGTTGCAGCAGGCCAGTGGTTGCACCCTGGGCGCGCGCATTTTTCTGGATAAACGCCTGCCCTTGGGTGGCGGTTTGGGGGGTGGCAGTTCCGATGCCGCCACCACGCTGCTGGCCCTCAATTACCTGTGGGGCACACAACGGACGCTGGCGCAGCTGGCGACCCTGGGGCTGACCCTCGGCGCGGACGTGCCGGTCTTCGTGCATGGCCATGCCGCCTGGGCGGAGGGAGTGGGGGAGCAGATCACCCCCGTGGACCTGCCCGAACCGTGGTATGTGGTGCTGGCCCCGCCAGTGCAAGTGTCCACCGCCGCGGTATTTCAGTCGCCTGAATTGACACGCTCCACGCCTGCCATCACAATACGCGATTTTCACGCAGGCCGAGGCCGAAACGACCTTGAGCCAGTGGTGTGCGGGATGTTTCCGGAAGTGGATAACACATTGAAGTGGTTGAGTAAATTCGGCCAAGCGCGCATGACCGGCTCCGGCGCCTGTGTTTTTCTGGCGGTGGAGAGCGTGGCACGCGGGCAGGAGATACTGGCGCTCTGTCCGGAAACCCTGGCGCGTGGTTTTGTCGCCCAGGGGGTTAATGTACACCCGATCCACCAGCAGTACGGTGATGTGATGAATTGGGGTGTCGCCAAGCGGTAAGGCACCGGATTTTGATTCCGGCATTCCCAGGTTCGAATCCTGGCACCCCAGCCATTTTTGCCCGCCTCCCATGGAGGCGTAGGCTGGATTCCCACTGACCCACCGATAGGCTGCGCAGGAGAGGCAAGTGTCAGTAGACAATATGGCGGTGTTTACCGGGAACGCCAACCCGGCGCTCGCGGAGCAGGTGGTGCATCATCTGGGCATCCCCCTGGGTAAGGCCCATGTGGGACAGTTCAGCGACGGCGAGACCCTGGTGGAGATCATGGAAAACGTGCGCGGCCGCGACGTCTTCCTGCTGCAGCCCACCTGCGCGCCCAGCAACGACCACCTCATGGAGCTGCTGGTGATGATCGACGCGGTGAAGCGTGCCTCCGCCAAGCGCGTGACCGCGGTGATTCCTTATTATGGTTATGCGCGTCAGGACCGGCGCCCGCGTACCGCCCGGGTGGCGATCACGGCCAAGGTGGTGGCGGACATGATCACCGTTGCCGGTGCCAATCGCGTGCTCACCATGGATCTGCACGCGGATCAGATTCAGGGATTCTTCAATATCCCGACGGACAATATTTACGCCTCGCCGGTGTTGCTCGGGGATATCTGGCGCAACAAATACCACGACCTGCTGGTGGTCTCGCCGGACGTGGGCGGTGTGGTGCGCGCCCGGGCCATGGCCAAGCACCTGGAGGCGGGGCTCGCCATTATCGACAAACGCCGGCCGCGCCCGAACGAGGCCAAGGTGATGAACATCATCGGCGACGTGGAAGATCGCAACTGCGTGCTGATGGACGATCTGGTGGACACTGCCAACACCCTGTGTGAAGCGGCGGCGGCGCTCAAGGACCATGGCGCCAAACGGGTGATGGCCTATTGCACGCATCCGGTGCTGTCGGGCAAGGCGGTGGAGCGCATCGGCAACTCGTGCCTCGATGAACTGGTGGTGACGGATACTATCCCGCTGAGCGCCGAGGCCAAGGCCTGCACCCGCATCCGTCAGCTGAGCATCGCCGAGCTGCTGGCCGAAACCATGCGGCGCATCGCCACTGACGATTCGGTCAGTTCGTTGTTTATGGATTGAGTAGTTAAGGGGCAAGACGGTAGTTCCATCGATACTTGCTGCTTTTGGACACATCTGTGCGAGCGGCAAAGACTATCAGTTTGCGTTCCCTCTCCGTGCGGTTTTTGCCTCCCCGAAGGGGGCTTTGGGAGAGGGACAGGGTGAGGGAGAAATCTATGACCATCCCCCTCACCCTAACCCTCTCCCCCGAAATACTCGGGGGAGAGGGTATTTGTTCAGAGGTCTCTTAGTAGAGAAGTAAAGAGGTTCCGTCGCCCCTGGTCGCGGGGGAGGCGGACTTAACTTAACGCAGTTGGAGAGTATAACCATGGCTAAATTTGAATTGAATGCTGAACCGCGTGATACGACAGGCACGAGTGCGAGCCGCCGCCTGCGCATTGCCGGTAAGATCCCGACCATCATGTACGGCGCCGGCAAAGACCCGGTGATGCTGTCGCTGGATCACAACGCAATCTACCGCAACCTGCAGAACGATGCGTTTTACACCTCTATCCTGACGGTCAACCTCGGTGGCCAGAAGGAACAGGCGGTGCTGCGCGACATGCACATGCATCCGGTGAAGGCGCGCATCGATCATATCGACCTGCAGCGCATCAGCGCCACGGAAAAGCTGCATATGCGTGTACCGCTGCACTTTGTCGGCACCGACGTGGCCCCGGGCGTCAAGCTCAAGGGCGGTATCGTTTCCCATCTCATGAACGAAGTCGACGTTACCTGTCTGCCGCATCAGTTGCCGGAGCATCTGGTGGTGGACATGTCCAATTGCGACCTGGGTGACTCGATCCATCTGACCGACATCCCGCTGCCGGAAGGCGTGACCATCAGCAGTCTGGCGCACGGTGGCAACGATCTGGCGGTGGCGACCATCACCCTGGTGCGTGCCGCCATCGAGGCCGAGCAGGAAGCGGCCGCCGCTGCGGCCGAGTCCGCCGCCGCTGCTGCCACCACGGCAGCGCCGGCCGACGCCGCCAAGAAGGAAGCCCCGAAGAAGGAAGCCCCCAAGAAGGAAGGTAAGTAAGCCGCGCTGCCTTGGCCTGATCCGGACGGAGCGTGATGACGACTGGCATCTCTCTCATCGCCGGCCTGGGCAATCCCGGCGCGGAATATGCGGACACCCGGCACAATGCCGGGTTCCGTTTTCTCGATGCGCTGCTTGAAGGCAGCAACCTTTCCCTGCAGACCGAAGGCCGTTTCGCCGGACGGGTGGCGCGCCTCTCGATCAAGGGCCGTGACGTCTGGCTGCTGGCGCCGCTCACCTTCATGAATCACAGCGGCGACGCCGTCTCCAAACTCGCGCGCTACTACAAGATTCCGGTAGAGGAAATACTGGTGGTGCACGACGAGCTGGACCTGGCGCCGGGCACGGTACGCCTGAAGAAGGGCGGTGGTGCCGGTGGGCACAACGGCATTTCCGACGTGATCGAAAAACTCGCCAGCCCGGAGTTCCTGCGACTGCGTATCGGCATCGGTCGTCCGTCGAGCAGCGCCCAGGTGGTGTCCTTTGTGCTGAAGAAGGCCCCGCCGGCGGAGCAGGAGTTGATCGATGCCGCGATCCGTGACGCGTTGCAGCATATCGGTGACATTGTGCAGGGTCATGAACAGAGCGTGATGAATGCGCTGCATACCCATGCGCGGTAATTAGTCAGTCCCCTCACACGCTATCCGTGCGAGGGGAAGTTGGTATCGAAGCGAGAGCATAATATGGGCATCAAATGCGGTATCGTCGGTCTGCCGAACGTCGGCAAGTCCACCCTGTTCAACGCCCTGACCCAGGCCGGGATATCGGCTGAGAACTATCCCTTCTGCACCATCGATCCCAATGTTGGCATCGTTGAAGTGCCGGATCCGCGCATGCAGGAACTGGCGCGCATTGTTCAGCCGCAGAAGACCATACCGACCACCGTTGAGTTTGTCGACATCGCTGGTTTGGTTGCCGGCGCCTCCAAGGGCGAAGGTTTGGGCAACAAGTTTCTCGCCCACATCCGCGAGGTGGATGCGGTGGCCCACGTGGTGCGTTGCTTCGAAGACGAGAACATCGTGCACGTCGCCAACCGCATCAATCCCCTGGCAGACATCGAAACCATCAACACCGAGCTGGCCCTGGCGGACCTCGATACCGCCGAGAAGGCCCAGCTGCGCGCGGAAAAAGGCGCCAAGGGTGGCAACAAGGACGACATCAAGCTGCGCGACCTGCTCATCAAGGTGCGCGCCCATCTCGACACCGGCAAACCGGTGCGCGCCATGGGACTCAGCGACGACGACAAGAAAATCCTGCGCCCCCTGTGTCTCCTCACAGACAAGCCCCTCATGTACATCGCCAACGTGAGCGAGACCGGTTTCAGCCACAATCCGTTTCTTGAGCAGGTGGAAAAACTCGCGGCGGCGGAAGGTTCCATGGTGGTGCCCATCTCCGCCGCCATCGAAGCCGAGCTGTCCGGCATGAGCTTTGATGAGAAAAAAGAATTTCTCGCGGAAATGGGCCTGAACGAGCCGGGCCTGGATCGCGTGATCCGCGCGGCCTACAGCCTGCTCGGGTTGCAGACCTATTTCACCGCCGGCGTAAAAGAGGTGCGCGCCTGGACCGTGCACGTAGGCGCCACCGCCCCGCAGGCCGCCGGCGTGATCCACACGGATTTCGAGCGCGGCTTCATCCGCGCCGAGGTCACGGCGTATGAGGATTTCGTGCGTTACAAGGGAGAGCAGGGCGCCAAGGAGGCCGGGCGCTTCCGCCTGGAAGGCAAGGACTACGTCGTCCAGGACGGTGACGTGATGCATTTTCGTTTCAACGTCTGACGCAAGCGGTGTAAACCGCGGAAAAATCGCCGAAATCGGCTTTTTTGCGCAATTGGCACTTGAAACCGGTGGCCGGATTCCGGTATCGTTGGCCCCCTTTTGGCTATGTAGCTCAGCTGGTTAGAGCGCGGCACTCATAATGCTGAGGTCGGTGGTTCGAGTCCACCCATAGCCACCATTTTCATCAGTGACTTAGCACATACTGTCGGCCACAACGCACAACGTCGCGTGACCAAATCGTGACCGGGAGTACTCCCGTATGGGACACCCAGCCTGAGCCATCCCCACGCATCCAGCTCATTGAGCAAGTGGGCGATATTCACAGTGGTCTGGCGAAAAGGGTGTAGCGCCGGAATATGGTCGAGGCGTAACGAGCGCTGATGCTCCGTGACTTGTTGGACTCGTGCATCAAAGCGTGGATCATGCGCCGGTAGCCCAGCTCGTGCACGGCGCGCCGGTTCACCACCCCAAGATGGGTGCCCAGCCCGGCGAATCGCCGGTCCGGCAAAACGCCGAACGTTTTCATGATCGCCGTCTCGACGGGCATGCCAAGGCGTGCAGGCAGCACGTCCGGTAGCGTGAAGATGAAACCGACGGGACGATCCTCGTGCCGCGCGATCATCACCAGTTCCGGTCGCACGTAGGGACGAACTTGCAGATACTGTGCCACGAATTCAGCCTCGGGTATCGGCTGGTAGAGAAATCCACCACGGAAACTGGCGGCGACGACGCGGTAGATGGCCATGAGTTCTTCCTCGAGATGCGCCGGCTGCAAAGAGCGCACGGTGACGCCTAAATCAGCCATCCGGCGGGCTGCCCGGCGTGCCTGTGCATCGTCATCTTGGTCGAGCCGATCATCCAACGAGGAAGAATAGCTGGCCAGTGGCTTGAATCCGTATTCTACGAACTGCCGCGGCCACTCCGGCGGATTAGCCGGCTCCAGAAAGAACGGCGGCTCGTCGTTGCCCGCGGTGATGAAGCGATAACTCCTCCACGTATTGCCGTCCATCGGGCCAACCGCCAGCGTGCAGCCTCTTGCCGCCAGTTCTTTGCAGGCGTTGGCCAGGAGTTGATGTCCGGCCTCCGCACCGTCCACCGCGTAATGACCGATGAGGCCGAGCTGGTGGCCCGCGTGGCGCAACGAATGTTGCCACCAAAGGGAGCATCGTCCCGCAACCCGTTCCTCCTCATCGAGCAGGACCCAGTGCGCGCCGGGTGCGTGCCGGATGAGATCACCGGGGTCGAACGCCGGCAGACTCGCGCGGGCGACCATGCCGTTCAGTGCGGCCGGTTCCCGGATTTCGAGCAGTCGTTTCACCGCGGTCAGTTCGTGTCGGGCCTAAACAATTTCTTCCACAATGAAGGCGCAGTAGAAGAACGCCTTGTCTTTTGCGTGCAGGGATCGGCTCAGCGCGTCGAGCGAGCGCAGACGGTCCGCCATCGAGTCCGGCCGGTTCCGGTCGGCCAGCGTGTTCCAATAAGCCAGCCGCGCACCGCTGCGGCCGGATCGGATCAGCTGCCCGAGCAACCGGTGATAGTTTTCCTGCGAGATGTATTCGAAGATGTCGCTGAGGTTGAAGGCATCGAAGGTTTGTTCATCCACCGAGTCGAGGAACCGCTCCAGCGGTTGGCAATGCCATTCGAGCCGGTCGAGGTTCGCACGGATGACTTCGAAGTTCTCCGGCCGCAGGGCGAACGGCAGTGCCGTCGTGTGGCGGCCGGTGAGTATCCATTGCAGGTACGGATTATCCGCCGGATCAAGCGCGGTCAGCGCATGCTGCGCGCGGCTCAGGATTCTGCCGGACACGCTGCCTTCGACGTAGCGGAAGAAACTCGGGTCGCGACCCATACGCCCCATCACGTAGCGGGAAAAGAAAACACGAAAAATCAATTGCCAACGCCAGCTGTCCAATTGGTGCTTGTAAAATGCCTCGCGCTCCACCAGACTGCCGCCGCGCAGCAGTTGCTCGATGCGTTTGCGTGACAGCACCAGCGGCAGCATGCGGCGGCGAAACGTTTCGAAGTATCGCTCGAACTTTCCGGCCGCGCCGATTCCGCGGGCGATGGCCTGCGGGCGCGCATCCCAGAAAGTCCGCGCAGCGGGTGAGAGTGCCGGGCGGCAGCGGCGATAAAGCGCTTCGCGCCCGCCGCCAGGCACGGAGCCGATCAGCTCCAGGAGGCCGGCGTGATCCAGTTCACGATAGGCCGCCACTCGCAGTTCCAGGCAGGCCAATTGCGCTGGATTCATGTCCACCACGATGACACGCTCTGGTTGCCGCGCCAGGAGCGAGAGTGCATTGTCGCCCGCGGAGGCGATCGACAGGCAGACGTCCCCAGGCTGGACGTCCAGCGCCTCCAGCAGGATGTCGGCGTCCTCCCAGCACTGGGCGTAACGGATCAGTGAAAAATCCGCGCGTTCCGCCGCTTCGC
>JAYSOL010000026.1:0-6892 GCA_043723045.1 Gammaproteobacteria bacterium
TTCTTGCGCATCCCTACGTAACCCAGAAGTACTGGCGGTGTCGCGGCCGTGTTATTGACGGGATGAAAATACAGGATGTACACATGCGCGCCGTCTTTCACCAAGGCCGGCTGGTCCATGGCGCCGGGGTACACGCTGGGTGCCAGCGTTACGTCACTGGTCAGCGGTTTGCCGGACGCCGCATACAGATCCACCGCATCCACTTGCCCACGGTAGCGCGTCACTTCCCTGGCCCGGGTCTCCTTCCAATAATTGTAATAGGTCGCATCGCCGAACAATGTGCGGGTTTCGTCCCATTGCGCCAGGTTTTTGGCAGTATCGCTGAGCTCCTCGCCTAGATGGGTTACCTCACGCAGCAGATCCGCCTGGGCACGTTTTGTCGTCTGCACCTGGGCTTGACGCTGTATGGCCTCGGCCTGTTTGACCGAGTAGTGGGCGCTGATGATCGCCGGTACAATGGCGATCAGCATGAAAAGCAGCAGATACCACGAGATCGGCAAAAATGGCTTTTTAAAACGGCTTGCCAGCATGGATCCCAGGGGAGCTATCACTTGGTGGATGCATTGAGCTGGATGAGGATGGCCTCAAGGCGCTCGTTCAGCTCGAATTCGTGCAGGGACGAAAAGAAGTGGTTCGCGCCGTCGATCACAGAGACCTGGTTGCTGCGGGTGCTCAATTTTTTTACCCATGCGCTGTCGCTGCGGTTGTCCTGGCTACCGAGCACTACATAGACCGGCACCCGGCGTTGTTTCAGACGGGCCAGCACGTCGAGCACGTGTGCGTCGCTCCAGCGTGCATAGGACAAATAGGACTCGGGTCTGGCCATGTACTCCTTGCAGAAGGACAGCGCATAGGGCTTGAGTGCTGCATCCTGCTGCGCCATGCGTGCCTTGGCCGCGACGGTTTGTCGAGCAATGACCTGCGCGGTTTGTTCCGTGCGCACCAGGCTGACGCTGACGAGCGCGGCGATGGGTGTCTTCGGGTAGGCGTCCGCATAACCCAGGCCGTGTTGACTGCCCCAGCTGTGCCCCACGATGATGACCGACGGATAGCCTTGTTGGCGCAACCACTGCACCCATAAATCAATTTCGCGCAAGTCACCTTCGAAGGTATTCTGGTGGGGCGCTTGGCACTGCATGCTTTGTTGCCGATCCGGTACGCCGAGGGACAGATTCGGGCTCAGTATGGCGTTGCCCGCGCTGGACAATCCGTTGATGATGGATTGGGTGGTGAGAAATTCCCGTGTCTGCAGAAAGCCGTGCAACACCAGTATCGCCGGTCGCCGGGTGTCGCCGGCTTGGTACTCGGCGTTCAGGGGTTTACCGTCGGGTGATGACAGACGCAAACCCTCAGCCAGTCCCGGGGGGCTGATGACAATGAGGGTAACCAGTGCGGTGACCAGGGAGACCGCTCGCCAGCGGCGTAAGGTGATGCCTTGCATGCAGTATCCTATGTAGTAAATGGGTATTACGGGGTGCCGTTTGCTTCAATAGGGAGCAAGATGTATGCCACTCGCCGTGGACAATGACGGATTTGCCGGAAAATTGCGCACAAACGGGGGGTAGACCGGGTCATCCGCCGTCCACCGGGTGCGGGGCGGTTCGGGATGAAAGTGGCATGGGCAGCCGATAGAATCGGCGGTCTGCATCTCCGCCCGGTGGCACAATGACTAGCCACTCTGCCTGCCTGGATAGCGGCCCTAACGGTGAATACAGGAGAATGGCTCGCCGAAATGATCGACACACAGACATGCCCCTGCGGCTCGGGTGATCCCTACAGTCGTTGCTGTGGCCCGTACCTCGATGCCGGCGCGTGGCCCACCACCGCCGAGGGGCTGATGCGTTCACGTTACGCGGCCTATGTGTTGGCACGTGCGGAGTATCTGCGAAACACCTGGCATGCCTCGACCCGCCCGGTCAACGTGGCGCTGGCGGATAACGCCTCGATAAAGTGGCTGGGCCTGGAGGTAGTGGATATCCAAGCCAGTGGCGCACAGGACGACTCGGGCGTGGTCGAATTCGTGGCGCGTTATAAGGTTCGTGGCAAGGCCGAACGGCTGCACGAGGTCAGCCGTTTTGTGAAGCAGGACGGACAGTGGTTTTATCTGGATGGTGACATCGATGCGTGCTAGTCAAGGATGCAGGGTCGCTACGTCAGTTGTAGGGTGGGCATGGCCCACCACACGCGGCATGGGTCGGCCTGGGTTGGTGGGCGATGCCCACCCTACAGTCGTAGGTTGGATTGCGCCCTTCGGGCGTAACCCAACAAAACCCCGCCTTTGCTGCGGAAACACCTTTGCTGCTCCGCCCTGTCCACGAAAAGACGTCGGGTTACGCTGCGCTCGCGTCCCCGCAATGTGGCCCTCATTTATGGGCCATGGGGGAATCCGACCTACAAGACTTTTAGAACCTGAGGGGATGACAGCCCGTGCCCAGTTTTAAACCCGCCTGGTGGTGTCGCGGTCCGCATCTGCAGACATTATGGCCGGCGCTGTTTCGCGTCTGGCCGCGACTACCCTTGCTGCGCGAACGCCTGGAGCTGCCGGACGGGGATTTCATCGATCTCGATTGGACCTGCAACGACGCCGGGCCCATCGTCATCCTGCTGCATGGCCTGGAGGGCAGCAGCCGTTCACACTACGCGCGCAGCATGCTGCAGGTGCTGCCACGCGCCGGTATGCGCGCCGTGCTCATGCATTTCCGCGGTTGCAGCGGCGAACCCAACCGTCTGGCGCGGGCCTATCATTCCGGTGATACCGGTGATCTCGATTTTCTGATCTCTACCCTGAGACAGCGCGAACCGCAGACCCCCATCATGGCCATCGGCTATTCATTGGGTGGCAATGTGCTGCTCAAATGGCTGGGGGAGCAGGGCGCGCAGGCGCGGCTGCGCTGTGCGGTGGCGGTCTCGGTGCCGTTGCTGCTGTACGACTCGACGACCCACATGAATCGGGGGTTCGCACGCCTCTATCAATGGTGGTTGGTGCGCCACCTGAAACGCTCGTACCTGCGCAAGAGCCGGTACTGCTCCGGCCCGTTGCCGTTACACGAGGTGCAGCGCCTGCGGAGTTTTTATGATTTCGATGATCGCATCACCGCTCCGTTGCACGGTTTTACGGGCGCGATGCACTACTACACCGTCTCCAGTTCGCGCCAGTATCTGACTCACATCCGCATCCCCACGCTGATACTGCAGGCGGCCGACGATCCGTTTATGCCGGATAGTGTGATTCCCTCTAGCCGGGAGTTGTCTGCCAGTATCCAGCTGGATGTGCATCGTAATGGAGGTCATGTGGGTTTTGTGGCCGGCCGTTTTCCCTGGCGTCCGCGCTATTGGCTGGAACAGCGCATCCCCGGCTGGTTGCAGCAACAGCTGGCAGGCGACGTGCAGACCGGGCAGGGCGGCTGAACAGCGGCTGCGCGCGGAATTTTGTAGTATTAGACATAGCGACATAGGTAATGCTTGGTTAGTAGTTTGTAGGGTGGGCATTGCCCACCGCACGGGGCGTCGATTATCCTCCGCTGGTGGGCGATGCCCACCCTACAATCGCTACCGCTACCATGGCCATGCGGCATTATTGATGGCCTCATGTTTAATTGAATGTGCCGGTACGCAGCGCCGCCATCAATCGGTAGTAACGCCGCCGGGCCACGCCTGCGGCGCGTCCCGGAACTGCAACGCGGCCAGGCGCGCGTACAACCCCTGTTCCGCCACCAGCTCGTCGTGCCGGCCGCTGGCCACGATGCGGCCCTGGTCCATGACGATGATGCGATCGGCCTTGCGTACCGTCGCCAGGCGATGGGCGATGATGAGGGTGGTGCGGTTTTGCGTCAAACGTTCGAGGGCCGATTGCACCAGGCGCTCGCTCTCGGCGTCCAGGGCGCTGGTGGCCTCGTCCAGCAGCAACAGCACCGGGTTGCGCAGTATGGCGCGCGCGATGGCGATACGCTGGCGTTGCCCGCCGGACAGGCGCAGACCACGCTCCCCGAGGAAGGTGTTGAAGCCCTCCGGCAGCAGGTCGAGAAATTCCGCTGCATGTGCCGCCTGCGCCGCGCGCCGCACCTCGGCGTCCGAGACGTCGGCATGGCCATAGCGGATATTCTCCCACGCGTCGGCGCCGAAGATCACCGGGTCCTGCGGCACCAGGGCCATGCGCCGGCGCAGATCATGCGGATCGACGCGGCGTATGTCGACCCCGTCGAAGCATATCGTGCCCGCGTTTGCATCGTAGAAACGCAGCAGCAGCTGCAGCACCGTGGTCTTGCCGGCGCCGGACGGACCGACCAGGGCGACCTTCTCCCCCGGATGCAGGGTGAGGGTCAGCGCGCTCAAGGCCTCGGTATCGGGACGCGACGGATAGCGGAAGCTGACGTCCTGTATCTCCACCTGGCCACGCGCCGGTTGCGGCAGGCGTGTCGGCATGGACGGCGCGGCAATACGCGGCTGGGTGCCGAGTATCTCCAGCAGGCGCTCGGCGGCGCCGGCGGCGCGCAACAGCTCGCCCGCCACTTCGCTCAATGCGCCGACCGAGCTGGCCACCAGCACGGCATAGAATACGAAGGCGGATAACTGCCCGCCGCTGATTTTTCCGGCAAGCACATCGTGGCCACCGACCCACAGTACGACGCTGATGGCGCTGGACGTCAGCAACATCACCAGGCCGGTGAGCAGTGCGCTCACCCGTGTACGGCGGATGGCGGTATCGAAGGCCGCCTCCACCCGCTGGCCGTAACGCGCGGTATCGATGGCTTCGTGACAGTAGGCCTGCACGGTGCGGATGCCGTAGAGCACTTCATCGACAAAGGCGCTGATGTCGGCGATCCGGTCCTGACTGCTGCGCGACAGCTTGCGCACCTTATAACCCAGCAACCACAGCGGCACGACCACAAACGGTACGCCGAGCAGCACTAACAGTGCCAGTTTCGCGCTGGTGAGGGCGAGCATCACCAGACCGCCGGCGAACAGCAGGGCATTGCGCACGGCGATGGCAAGGGTCGAACCGACCACCACCTGCAGTAGCGAGGTGTCGGTGGTCAGGCGCGAGATGACTTCGCCGGTGCGTGTGATTTCGAAGAACGTCGGGTCGAGCTTCAGCACTTGGGCGAATACCGCCTTGCGGATGTCCGCGACCACGCGCTCGCCGACCCAGGTAACCAGGTAGACGCGCGCCGCCACCGAAGCGGCCATGACGGTTACGACGATGAGGAACAAAAGCAGCGCCTGGTTGAGTTGTGTGCTGGAGCCATGACTCAGTCCATGGTCCACCACACGCTGCAACACCACACCGAAGCCGAGCACGGCACCCGCGGCGATCAGCAGCGCCACCAGCGCAGCGGCCAGGGTCGCACGGTAAGGACGCAGGAAGCCGGCAAGCTGTCTCAACACCCCCAGGTTGCGGCTACTGGGACGCTGTTCGCTGAGCGGTTGGTGTCGGGCCATGGATGGGTGTCTCTGCCGGTTCGCGGCAGTGGAGGTTAGTGCAGGTGGTGCTTAGCTTACCACGGGATTACGTGCAGCCAGAACGGCGTGCTGCGCGGCGCGCACGCTGGTGGGCAATGTCCACCCAACTGCCACTACTGCCACGGCATGCGGCATTATTCGCCGGCCTTCAGCCTGTCGAACGCGGTGTAAGCAGGAGGATCCCGCCGGTTGCCCCGTCACACTGAAAGCATTACCCTTTCGCGACCCGTTGCAATCAGGAGAGAGGCAGTGAAATACCGTACGCTAGGCAGCAGTGACTTGTCGGTCTCGGAGCTCTGTCTCGGGACCATGACCTATGGCGAGCAGAATACCCCGGAGGATGCCGCGCACCAGCTGGACTACGCGCTGGCGCAGGGTATTAATTTCATCGACACGGCGGAGATGTATCCGGTGCCGCCCCAGGCTGAGACCCAGGGTCGCACCGAAGCGTACGTGGGGCGCTGGCTGAAGACGCAGGCGCGCGACAAGCTCGTCATCGCCACTAAGGTCACCGGTCCGTCCCGTGGTTTCAGTTGGATCCGCGGTGGTCCGCGGGTGACGCGCCAGCACATCGAGCAGGCCATAGACGCGAGTCTCGCACGCCTGCAGACCGACTATGTGGATCTCTACCAGATACATTGGCCGGACCGCAATGTGCCCATGTTCGGCCAGAGTGCCTTCGATCCGCACAACGAACGCGATACCACGCCCATCGCCGAGCAGCTGGCGGTTTTTTCCGATCTGATCAAGGCCGGCAAGATTCGTCACCTGGGGGTGAGCAATGAGACGCCTTGGGGGTTGGGCGAGTTTGCGCGCGCCGCAGCGCAGGCGGGATTGGCGCGCGTGGTGTCGATCCAGAACGCCTACAACCTTATCAACCGGATTTTCGAATATGGGCTGGCGGAAGTCTGTCACCGGGAGCAGGTGGGCCTGCTGGCCTACAGCCCGCTGGGCTTCGGCGTGCTGAGCGGTAAATATCTTCAGTCCGCAACTCGCGGGCGCCTCACGCTGTTTCCCGGTTTCGGCCAGCGCTATGCCAAGACCAACGTGACGCAGGCGACGGCGGCCTACGCCGCCTTGGCGCGTAAGATCGGCATGCCACCGGCGACCCTGGCCTTGGCCTTTGTCCGCAGCCGCTGGTTCGTTGCCAGCACCCTCATCGGCGCCACCACCCTCGACCAGCTGAAGGAAGATATCGACAGCGCGCAGATCGAACTGGTGCCCGAGGTGCTGGCGGAAATCGACGCCATCCACCAGCGTTATCCCAACCCGGCACCGTAAGCGGCACTCCATTAAGAACCGCCCACTTAGCCACGGCACCCTTGCCGCTAGCCAATGTAGGGCGGGTTAGGCACGTCATTGGTGCCGTAACCCGCCGGATGTGCCAGCGGGCACAGCGTAAAGAATGTCTTGTGTTGCTGCGCAACGCCTG
>JAYSOL010000027.1:0-3872 GCA_043723045.1 Gammaproteobacteria bacterium
CGGCCGGACGAGAAATACGTCACGGAACGCGCCTACGACAACCCCAAGTTCGTGGAAGACATGGTGCGCGACGTGGCCGCCCAGCTGAATGCCGATGCCCGTATCGATGCCTACGTGGTGGAATCGGAGAACTTCGAATCGATCCATAACCATTCGGCCTATGCCATGATCCAGCGGGACAAGACCAAATAATTCTGAACCGCCAAGACGCCAAGGACGCCAAGAAAGACTCCTTATCAACCGCAATAAACTTGGCGTCCTTGGCGGTTAAATTCTTATTAGGAACTCTTTAAGGCTATCCCCGCACGATCCCCGGCCTCTTCTTAGGGGCATACCGCTGAAAGATCTCCCTCTGCGGCTGCTCCTCCGCCTTGCCAATATAATTCCCCTGGGCGTAATCCACGCCGAATTCCCGCAACAACTCGATGGTCCTGGCGTCCTGCACGTATTCGGCGACCGTCAGCCGCCCCAGGGACCGGGCGATCTGGATGATGGACTTGACCATCGCCTGATCGACGCTGTCGCTCGCCAGGTTCTCGATGAATGGCTGGCTGATTTTTATGTAGTCCGCCGGCAGGTTCTTGAGGTTGCTGAAGGAACTGAAGCCGGCGCCAAAATCGTCCAGGGCGAAACGGCAACCCACGTCGAGCAGTGACTGGATAAAGTCGCGCGTGCGGTCCAGATGCCGCACCGCCATCTGCTCGGTGATTTCGAGTATCAGGGCCTGCGCCGGCAGATTGTGCAGCTTGAGACTGTCCTCGATGTGGCACAGCACGGAATTGTCCTCGAAGCTCTGCGCCGAGAGATTGACGGAGAAGGTGATGTCGCGCCCGGCCGCGCGGTAACCCGCCAGCGCCTCGATGGCGTGGGCAACAACCCAGCGATCGATATCCAGCATCAGACCAAAACGCTCCGCCGCCGGCAGAAAGGCACTCGGCAACTCCAGCTCGCCGGTGGCACCCGGCATGCGCAGCAGGACCTCATAGAATTCCGCGCCGGCGCCGGAAAGATCGATGATCGGCTGATAGTACAGAACTAAGCTGTCTTCACGCAGCGCCTTCTTGATGAGCTGTGACCAACTCACATCCACTTCCATGCGCTGCTTGTCCTGATCGGCATGCTCATGCATATGCAGGCGGTTGCGTCCGCGCTTCTTGGCCTCATGACACGCCATATCGGCCTGGGCGATCAGGTCACCGGTGTGAAAACGATCGGCATCGATCATGGCGATGCCGATGCTGCAATAGATATTGAACGACTGGCCATTTTCGAGGAAGTGGAAATTGCGCATCAACTCGTTGATGGTTTTAGCGACACCCATGGCACTGGCCTTGGTGACGTTACGTGCAAGTATGGTGAATTCATCACCACCGAAACGCGAGATCACATCCTGCTCGCGCATGCGGCCCTTGAGCAGCGCCGTCACCTGGATCAGCAATCGGTCGCCGGCCGCGTGCCCCAGCGTGTCATTCACATACTTGAACTGATCCAGGTCGCGGTATATTCCCCCAGCACCTGGCCCGACGTATTGTAATAACGCACATAGGCGATCTCGGGAAAATTCTTCAAGCGCCCGTCGAACTGTGAACCGTGCGGGCGGTTTTTCGAAACATACAGCGGCGTGCCCAACGTATCCAATTCCGCCACCCACTGCACGACCTGTTTCTGCAGGTTGCTTTCGATGAGGCGCGTCGACACCCACCAAAGGCCGGCAACGGTCAGGAGATAAACGCCAAACGCCCACAGCACATGCATCAGCAGCACCCGGCTGACGATACTGCGGTGGGTTCGACCTTTAATACGCTCTACCATGGACTCGCGCTTCCTCGTTTAGTCACTGCCCTGCCCTACACATCAACTTGCCTGCCGTGCACGACGCGGCCGGCGGCTTCAAGATCACTGCGTGACATACTTGGACGGGGTCTTGAGCCCCAAGGCCCTGGTCATCACGGGATTCACCTGGACCCTGACCTGTGTCAGCCGGCTGACCGCCGGTCCCGGCACCACGGCTGCGCCGCCGGTCTCGCGCACGCGGGCGAGCACCTGGGTGGCGATATCCTGGGCATCGCTCTCGACACTGATCACCCCACCGTGCTGCAACAGCTCCGGTGAAAACACCATCACCTGTTTACCCTGCTTCACACTGTAGGACATAAGATCGCGCAGCACCTCGCTGCTCAGCACGCGGGTGTCGGGTATCAGCCAAAAGCCTTCGATTTCCGCACTCATGCGTTTGAACGCGTACAGCATTTCTTTGTCGGAGCGGACGGTGGCGACCGTCAACTGTATGCCATTCTCCCTGGCGGCGGCATGCGCCTCGCTCATCAGTTCGTTAAGACCGTCTCCCGTGATCACGCCCACCCGCGTCAGCTTCGGATCGAGCAGCTTCCATTCACGCAACGCCTTGGCCGCCGGCGGCAGTGCGCTGACACCGCGCATCCACGGCGTGATCAGCCCCGCCTGCTCGGGATTGAAGACCTGACAGAAGATTACCCGCTTCCCCTGGAGCCGACGTGACGCACTGGCAGCAACCATGCCGATGGCCACCACACTCGTGTTGTCCGACGCTGCGTGGGTGCGCAACAGCTCCGCCGCCCGCTCCGGATCGCCCTTCAGATTGTAAATTTCCGGGCGTACTGCTGCGCGCGCAGCGATGCTGTTGGCAACATCGACAAAGGCCGGGGACTCATCGCTCACGAGTACGACGAGCTTCGTGGCCACCGGTACCGGTACCGGTGCGGGTGTCGGGCTGACAGGGTTGTCCGGCACAACCTGTTCGGGGCGCGGCGCATCGGTACCGCAGCCGGCCAATACCAGCGACAGAATCAGGGGCAGAAGGAATGGCGGTAAACGGCGCGTGGCCCGCACCGTGACCTTTACCGCAGCACTGGGACTATTCATCACCGCACCACCTCTCCCCAAAAAAATCACGCCGGCACTACGGAAATCGACGCCTTTCCGGCAGCTTGTCCGCATTTAACAGATTTACAGCATGAACCATGCCATATCAGGAAATTACTATTATTTATTAAAAACGATAGACTAATGGAGGGAGGTCAAAAAAACTGTGGGGGGGTCCAGGCATAGAGCGTCGCCAATTTACCCGATGCGTCAGCTGGCGGGCAGCGCCCGGACACCGCGGACTAGCCGGCCGCCACCAGCACTTCGTGCTCGATCAACTGCAGGAAGTCGGGCAGCGCGGCTTGCAGGGAGGGGCTGAGGCCCTCGCCGCTGGACAGCGGGTCCACCTCAAGACCCAGCAATACCAGTGCCGCCGGTAGCTGCTGTAACACACGCGCCAAGGCCACCGCCGTGGCAACGCCGAAACCATGGGTGGACACGCTACCGCCAGGGGCGCCGATGTCTGCGCCCGCGAGACGCAACACGCTTCCTGGTTCAGCGCCGGAACACACCGCATCGATCAGGATGACGGACTGCGCGCCCTGCCAGGCGGACAACAGCAACAACCCGGGGCGATCCCGGACGTCCAACCGCAGGCGCTGCGGGATCAGGGGGGCCAAGCGTGCCGATTGCTTGAGCGCTTCGAGCACGACCCAGCCGAGACGGTCGTCGCCGCGGGGTGAGCCGACACCGATGACACTCACCCACCCCTGACTCATCCCCGGTTTACGCGCAGGTCGAGAAAATGGGTGGCGCAGGAGATACACGGATCGTAATTGCGAATGACAGTTTCAGCACGCAGGCGCAACTCTTGATCGCTGTGTTCCAGCCCGTAGGCCGTGATCGAGACACGCAGGTCTTGCTCGATACGCGCCTGATTCTGGCTGGTGGGCGGGACAATACGTGCGGCGCTAACACGTCCGTCCGCGCTCATCTCATAACGGTGCCATAACAGACCACGCGGCGCCTCG
>JAYSOL010000028.1:0-3675 GCA_043723045.1 Gammaproteobacteria bacterium
TGCTCCTGCGTTTCCAGTACTTCCGCCATCTCGGCGCCTGTTCCCGACAGCGCTCTACCTCGCCCATCCATGGGCTCGCCTGGCGGTCGCCCACCCTACGAAAGCTGATCGGTATAACCGGCTACATCAAGGCAAATTATGAGTGCGAATGCGAGCAAAATACAGGCGGACGTCGGCGACGCCAGTTCACCGCCCATGGACGCCACGGATCGCGCCATCATCGTCGCGACCCAGGGCGGCCTGCCGCGCGTACCCCAGCCGTACCACGCTATTGCACAGCAGCTTGGGTTGACCCCGGAGGTGGTCATGCAGCGCCTGCGCCGCATGCTGGAGAATGGTGTCATCCGCCGCATCGGCGTGGTGCCCAATCATTACGCCCTGGGTTACCGGGGCAACGGCATGTCGGTGTGGGACGTGGCGGATGAAAACGTCGCTGCCCTGGGCCGCAAGATCGGCGACCTGGACTTCGTCAGCCACTGCTATCACCGGCCGCGCTGCCTGCCGGAGTGGCGCTATAACCTGTTCGCCATGGTGCATGGCAGGGACCGCGCCGAGGTGCTGGGCAAGGTGCAGCTCATTGCCGATCTGCTGGGCGGCCAGGCCCGTGGCCACAACGTGTTGTTCAGTTCGCGTATCCTGAAAAAAACCGGTGTGCGCATCAGCAACTGAGCGCTGCCGGAAACCTGAGGCTGCATTACTATGTTCCGAATCTCGCAATACCTGCAGGAACTGGCGAATCCCACGCCCCTCGGCCCCAAGCGCCAGCTGCCGGGCCCGGTGGTCATCTGGAACCTGGTGCGGCGCTGCAACCTGACCTGCAAACACTGTTACTCCATCTCCGCGGACAAGGATTTCCCCGGTGAACTGACGACGCAGGAGGTCTATACCGTCATGCACGACCTCAAGGGGTTTCGCGTACCGGTGCTGATACTGTCCGGCGGTGAACCGCTGCTGCGGCCGGATATCTTCGAGATCTCGCAGCGCGCCAAGGCCATGGGGTTTTATGTCGGCCTGTCCACGAATGGCACCCTTATCGACGAGGGCAATATCGATGACATCGCCGCCGTGGGCTACGACTACGTCGGCATCAGCATCGATGGCATACAGCAGACCCACGATCGCTTTCGGCGCCTCGACGGCGCGTTCGATGCCTCCCTGCGCGGTATCCGTCTGTGTCACGCGCGCGGCATCAAGGTCGGCATGCGCTTCACCATGACCCAGGACAATGCACACGAACTGCCGCAACTGTTGCAGCTCATGGAAGACGAAGGGGTGGACAAGTTCTATCTGTCGCATCTCAACTACGCCGGCCGCGGCAACATCAATCGCAAGTCCGATGTGCTGCTGGACACCACGCGCCGTGCCATGGATCTGTTGTTCGACACCTGCTGGGATTACGTCCAGCGCGGCCTGCACAAGGAGTTCGTCACCGGCAACAACGACGCCGACGGCGTCTATCTGCTCTACTGGATACGAAAACACTTCCCGGAGAAAGAGGCGCACATGCGCGCCAAACTGGCGCAGTGGGGCGGCAATTCCTCCGGCGTGAATATCGCCAACATCGACAACCTGGGCATCGTGCACCCGGATACCTTCTGGTGGCATTACCCCTTGGGCAGCGTGCGCGAGCGGCCGTTTTCGCAGATCTGGCAGGATACCTCCGATCCGCTCATGGCCGGTCTCAAGGCCAACCCGCGCGTGATCAAGGGTCGCTGCGGTGCGTGTCAGTACTTCGACGTGTGCGGTGGCAATACCCGGGTGCGCGCCCATCAGCTCACCGGTGACCCCTGGGCGGAGGACCCGGCCTGTTATCTCACGGACGAGGAAATCGGTGTCAGTGGCATGGGCGAGCGCTTGAAGACCACACCCTATCGCCAGATAAAAATCAAACATGCCTGACCTCGGAATGATGTGCGCGCCCGGCTTGGCGTGGCCATTGGCATGTCTGTGGGTTACCCTAAGAAACTTCTGATCTGGTATTTGCCGCCAGGGTAGGGTGCGCCCTGCGCACCGGACTGTGCTTAACAACGAATCTAACAACCGTATATATAAGGAATGCTTTGCATGAAGAAGGCAGCGATCGGTTTGGTGCTGGGTAGCGTTCTGGGTCTGTTGTCGGGCTGCAAGACCGTGGTACCCGATAAATCAGGATCGGCCCAGGTTATGCCGGCCCTGACCCTCTATCAACAGCACTGCGCGGTCTGCCACGGCGACGACCGCCTGGGGCGCATCGGTCCCGCGCTGTTGCCGGAAAACCTCGGACGACTCAAAAAAGACGATGCGGTGAGCACCATACTCCATGGCCGCGCCGCCTCGCAGATGCCGGCCTTCCAGGACAAACTCACCGCGGAACAGGCCCAGGCCCTGGTCGGGTTCATTTACGCACCGCCGGCACAGATTCCGGTGTGGAACGAAAAGGAAATGCGCGCCTCGCACGTTGTGCCAAACAAGCCCGGCAGCCTGCCGGACCAACCGTTGTTCAAGGCCGACCCGCTCAATCTGTTCGTGGTGGTCGAGACCGGCGATCACCATGTGACCCTGCTGGATGGCGACCGCTTCGAGCCTATCCACCGCTTTGCCACGCGCTACGCCCTGCACGGAGGCCCTAAGTTCTCGCCGGAGGGACGCTATGTGTACTTCGGCTCGCGCGACGGCTGGGTGAGCAAGTTCGATATCTACAATCTGAAGTGGGTGGCGGAGATACGCGCCGGTATCAACCTGCGCAACATCGCCGTGTCCGCCGACGGACGTTACGTGATCGCCGGCAATTATCTGCCGCATACCTTAGTCATCCTGGACGCCGCCGACCTGACGCCGCTCAAGATCATCGTCGCCCGGGACGAACACGACAAGACCTCGCGCGTCAGTGCGGTCTACGATGCGCCGCCGCGCAAGAGCTTCATCGTGGCGCTCAAGGACATTCCCGAGGTCTGGGAAATACCCTATAGCGACGCGCACGAGCCGATCTATCCGGGCTATGTGCACGACTACAAAATGGGCGAGGGCATAGCATCAAAAGGGCCGTTCCCCATACGCCGCATCAAACTGGACGACTATCTGGACGATTTCTTCTTCGACCCGGATTACAAAAATCTCATTGGTGCCTCGCGTAACGGCAAGAATGGCCAGGTGGTGAATCTCATCGTGGGGCGCAAGATCGCCGACGTCGAGCTGCCGGGTCTGCCGCACTTAGGCTCCGGCATCACCTGGGAATATCAAGGCCACCCGGTGCTGGCTACGCCCGACCTCAAGGAGTCGGTGGTGAGCATCATCGACATGACCGACTGGAAGACCATAAAACGCATCCCGACCCTGGGGCCGGGGTTCTTCATGCGCAGTCACGAGAACACCCCGTATGCCTGGGCCGACGTATTTTTCGGACCGAACAAGGGCGCCCTGCACGTCATCGACAAACGTACCTTGGAAATCGTGAAAACCATCCGCCCGCAACCCGGCAAGACGGCGGCCCATGTGGAATTCACCCGTGACGGTAAATACGCGCTGGTGAGCATCATGGAAATGGAAGGCGCCATCGTGGTGTACGAGGCCGACACGCTGAAAGAAATCAAGCGTATCCCGCTGAAAAAACCCTTAGGCAAGTACAACATCTACAACAAGATCACCCGATCCGCGGGCACCAGCCATTGATTATGGTTCTTAGGGCGGGCACGCCAC
>JAYSOL010000029.1:0-3604 GCA_043723045.1 Gammaproteobacteria bacterium
GGGTTAGCGTAGTTTGCGTAACCCGCCAGGCGTTGCGCAGCAACACAAGACATTCTTTACGCTGTGCCCGCTGGCACATCCGGCGGGTTACGGCACCAACGACGTGCCTAACCCGCCCTACATAGACTATGAAACCGCTTAAGTAAGCGCCATTCTGCTCTGGCCCCGGTTTCCTCTGGTCGAAGCGAGCGCTCGACTTGCCGGAAGATTGACATGCATCAATGCGGTCAGCGGCTTGTCGTGGCTGAATATTCGCAAGGTTATCGTCAATGACGTGAACCGGACCGTTCCAATGCGGGTGTACACAACACGGGGAGGTGAGCCATGACCGGACGAAAGAAGGTTCAAGACCATATTCACCAGCCGCGGCGGGATCGCATGGATGAAGAACGGGTGAGCGGCCCCTACCGGGCGCGCGGCAAGTGGCCGGAGCCGACCACCTGTCCGGACTGCGGCGCGGTCTTTCATCATGGGCACTGGCAATGGGGCGCGGCGACGCCCGGCGCCGCACAGCACGTCTGCCCCGCGTGCCAGCGGGTGCGTGACCGCGTACCGGCCGGAGAGCTGAGCCTGAGCGGGAAGTTCTTCATCGAGCACCGCGACGAAATCATGCACCTCGTGCGCAATACCGAAACGAAGGCGCGCGCCGTCCGATCAGTGATGCTCACATTGCCGGCCGTGGTTTCTTCCGCCATCACACCTCCAATCGACAGGGCGCCCAGCTTTGCTGCCAGCGCGCGGCGCAGTCAGCCAACCACGTGATGCTTGCCGACCACATGCACCGTGCTCGCCTGCGGCCCGAGTTCGCCGGCCTCTTCGGCAAAGCGCACCTCGTGGCCGATGGCGAGCTTGTCAAAGCCGGCATCGATCACGCTGTTGCGATGGAAGTAGACGCGCCGGCCATCGGCCGTCTCGATCTTACCGTAGTCGGGATAAAGCTCGGCAATGCGTCCATGCGGCGGCACGTCATGACTCTTGACCTCACCGCGGTGGCGGCGCGCATAGTCCTCCAGCTGCCGGCGCACGGCGTCGAATGCGTCGCGCACCGCCACGAACACGTCCTCGTGCGCGTGGTGCTCGCCCGGATCGCGCGAGGCGACGATCTCGGTGTCCGGTACCTTGAGGTCGATCCGCACGTGGTACAGGTTGCCCTGGTGGTGATGCTTGTGGTGCGCCTCGACGACCACCCGGCAGCTCATGATGTGTGAGTAGAACCACTCGAGTTGCCCGGCGCGCTCTTGAATTTTCGCTTCCACCGCCGCCGACGGTTCCATGTTGCGAAATGCCACTTGCAGAGGGAGTTTCATAATTGTACCTCCTGGTTTACTCGTTGCGCTGTGTCGCGCTGGTTCGGCTCGCGTGCACCCTCTCGCCGTGCCTTCCCTGGATCGCGCCGAGCGCATCTGCTTACTCCGGCATCCGGGTAGGTCATTTATGTAGAAATAGCCTATGCCTGTAACAGGATGCCTGCCATGAGGCAGATCAATAAACGCTGCCTCGTAAGGTGGGATTATTAGGGCCGGAGTAGTTCTATCGCCGCTGTCTGTCTGAAAAATACGGCATAGTCGTAGGCGTTTTTACCATAACGATCCTGGGTGGTGGTGTTGATGCCTTGCGCCAGCAGATAACGCATCGCTGCCAGTTTTCCATATTGAGCGGCCAGCATGAGGGGTGTTTCGCCGCGGTCGGTGGTGGTCTTGGCGTCGAGGCTAGCGCGGTGATCTTTGAGCAGCGTAAGACTCGTGGGGTTGTCGTAGTAGGCGGCGTAATGCACGGGCAACCAGCCGTGGCGATCCGGTTTGTCGGTGGCGGCGCCGGCGTCCAGCAGGACCTTGATGATTTCTTCCGAGCCGGTGTACAGGGCGGTGTGGAGTGCCGTTCGGCCGCGCTGCGGGTTGTCGGGGATTACGGCATAATTCACCTGGGCACCGGCCTGCAATAAGGCCTGCACCAGGACCACGCTGCGATTGCCGGTGGCGATCATAAGGGGTGATCTGCCGGACTCATCCGGCGTGTCCATGTTGGCGCCGTGGAGGCCAAGCAGGCGGATGGCCTCCAGGTCGTCTTCGCGCAGGGCGATCAACGCTGGCCGAGGACCGTCCGTGAATTGCTCCCACCAGGCCACCAGTGGCCGATACCAATGGTCGAGTTCCTGTTCCAGCACTTGATGACAGCGGTCTTTGATGGCCTGCTCGATACCTTTTACTTTGCCGCAGGGATTCCCCGCCAGGCCGCTGGCATACAGGCCGCGGGCAAAAAGATTGCGCTCCGTGTGGGCATAATAGGTGCCGCCCTCGGTGTTCTCGATGCTTAAGCCCAACCAGAGTTTCGCAAGATCCAGACCCGCGGGCAGGGTCAGCTCGAACACCTGGCTACCCAGCACCATGGCCGCCTCACCCTCGAAGGTTTTTCCCACCGGCAGTGGCACGCTGCGCGCCGCATCGAAAAAAGACGTCGGACTGCTGGTGCCGTAGAGTTCGACGCGAACACTCTTCACCGTTACACAGTGTTCTGCACAGGGGATCACCTGGCGTAGTTTCAGTGACTCCGCCCGGATGGTGAGTACGTTGCCGTCCAGCCGATACTGTCCGGTCAGTTCCCCCACCACGCCGAATCCGTTGCTGATCCAGGAAGAGATGGTCAGGGGTTGTTGCAGGCTGGGGTAGACCGCCAGCGGGGGCGTGGGCGTCGGCTTGGGTGGCGGGGTGGTTTCCACCGGGCGGCGACGGAATGCGGAATCATCCACGGCAAGGTCGATGCGTTCTTTGATAAACGTTACGGCTTTGAGACTGAGATCATGGTTGATGACGGCCAGCTCCAGGAGCGCCGTGCCGCCGGTGGGGCAGCAATGGGCATCGTTGTGTTGATACAACGATGCGATGGTGCGCATGGAGCGCAGATCCGGCCATATGCCAGTCCGGATTTCTAACCCCTCGGGCAGACGCCGTCTAAGGTCGGCGAGCCACGCCTTTGTATCCAGCGGCTGCCAGGTGTGTCCATCCCAGGAAAAATACTCGCTGCTATTGCCGTTGCCGGTTCCCGTGAGTTGTATGGGGACGAAGAGAAACTTGCCACCGGGGCCGGAAATAAACGCCGGCCGGCCATAATTGTACAAACCGAAATCGGCGTCAGTGCGATCGAGCAACGGTCGCGCGTCCGGGCTTTGTCCGTCCTGTACGAAGATCGCCAGACCGTTGGTACGGTAATAGTCGGAACTTTGCTTGCGCTGCCCGCAGCTTTCTGCCGGGGCGCTGGTGTTGGGGGTCAGGCAATAGAGCGCATAGTAATAAGTCTGGTTGGCCTGCTTGCCGATAATACCGAAGTCCGTGACGACGCATTCCGTGGTGTCCGTCTCCCCCGGCCCTACTTTGACCTGGGCAAACTCGATACACCGGGTGGACAGGAACGATAGGGCAATGGGTTGGGGGTTGCTGGCGCCTAAGCGGGGGGCGGCGTCTACCCTGCTGGTAAGAGTGATCAACACAAGCAGCAGTAGAAGGTGGCGCATGGTTCTCCCGGGTGTATTTATTATTTGGAGCTTGAGCATTACATTAGCATTTGTCTCGGTTAATGAAAAAGCGAGACTTATTTTATAGTAACTGGC
>JAYSOL010000030.1:0-3904 GCA_043723045.1 Gammaproteobacteria bacterium
CTTCTTATCCTATTCCCATTACCCAAAAACAAAAAGCCCGGGAACGCACCCCCGGGCCCTAAGTTAAGACTAGGTTAATCCTGCTCAGGCCTTGCGATAAACCTGCGCCCCCTGCTGCACAAACTCCACCGCCTTCTGTTCCATGCCCTTCTTCAGCGCCTCTTCTTCGGTTACCCCCAGCGACGCCGCGTAGTCGCGCACGTCCTGAGTGATCTTCATGGAGCAGAAGTTGGGGCCGCACATGGAGCAGAAGTGGGCGACCTTGTGGGCGTCTTTCGGCAGGGTGGCGTCGTGGAATTCGCGCGCCTTGTCCGGATCTAGCCCTAAGTTGAACTGGTCTTCCCAGCGGAACTCGAAGCGCGCCTTGGACAAGGCGTTGTCTCGCAGCTGCGCGCCGGGGTGACCCTTGGCGAGGTCGGCGGCGTGGGCGGCGATCTTGTAGGCGATGATGCCGTCGCGTACGTCCTGCTTGTTGGGTAAGCCTAAATGTTCCTTCGGGGTGACGTAACACAACATGGCGGTGCCGTACCAGCCGATCTGCGCCGCACCAATGGCGGACGTGATGTGGTCGTAACCCGGGGCGATATCGGTAGTCAGTGGCCCCAGGGTATAAAACGGCGCTTCGAGGCAGTCGGCGAGTTCCTTGTCCATGTTCTCTTTGATGAGCTGCATGGGCACATGGCCGGGGCCTTCGATCATGGTTTGCACGTCGTGCTGCCACGCGATCTTGGTCAGCTCGCCCAGGGTCTCCAGCTCGCCGAATTGGGCGGCGTCGTTGGCATCCGCCAAACAACCGGGGCGCAGGCCGTCGCCGAGGGAGAAGCTGACGTCATACGCCTGCATGATTTCGCAGATATCCTCGAAGTGCGTATAGAGGAAATTCTCCTGGTGATGGGCGAGGCACCACTTGGCCATGATGGAACCACCGCGGGACACGATGCCGGTGACGCGGTGGGCGGTGAGCGGCACGTATTTCAGACGCACGCCGGCGTGGATGGTGAAGTAGTCCACACCCTGCTCGGCCTGCTCTATTAAGGTATCGCGGAACATCTCCCAGGTGAGGTCTTCGGCCTTGCCGTTGACCTTCTCCAAGGCTTGATAAATCGGAACCGTGCCGATGGGCATGGGGGCGTTGCGCAATATCCACTCGCGGGTCTCGTGGATGTTCTTGCCGGTGGAAAGGTCCATGAGGGTGTCGCCGCCCCAGCGGGCGGACCACACCATTTTCTCCACCTCTTCCTCGATGCCCGAGGTCACCGCGGAGTTACCGATGTTGGTGTTGATCTTCACCAGGAAGTTGCGCCCGATGATCATGGGCTCCAGTTCCGGATGGTTGATGTTGGCGGGAATAATGGCACGACCGCGGGCGACTTCGTCGCGCACGAATTCGGCGGTGACCTCCGTGGGGATAGCGGCGCCGAAGCTCTGGCCCGGGTGTTGCCTCAGGAGCTTGGCGTAACGCGGGTCACGCTTGAGCTCGTCGAGCTTCATGTTCTCGCGAATGGCGATGTATTCCATTTCCGGCGTGATGATGCCTAGCCTTGCATAATGCATCTGGGAAACATTTTTACCGTTGAGGGCACGGCGCGGTTTGCGGATGTGTTCGAAGCGCAGACTCGCGAGCTTCGGGTCCTGTTCCCGCTGGCGGCCGTATTCGGAGCTCAGCACTTTGAGCTCTTCCGTGTCGTTGCGCTCGCTGATCCACTGGGCGCGCAGCGGGGCCAGGCCTTTCAACAGATTGATGTGCGCATCCGGGTCGGTGTACGGGCCGGAGGTGTCGTAGAGGATGATGGGCGGGTTTTCTTCCGTGCCGTGGGCCAGCGGGGTGGGCGATTGCATGACGGCGCGCATACCCACACGCATATCCGGGCGGCTGCCAGTGACATAGATTTTTTGCGACTGGGTAAACGGCCGCGTTACTTCTTCCGATAGAGCGGCGGTTTTGTTCAAAAAGTCTTTGGCAATGGCGCTCATACTGCACTCCTCACCCGCGACGCGGGTAAATAAATTCAGGATCGGGGAATGCAAGCGCGAGGAAGCGGGCGATCTACTAAAGGTAAGGAGACGGGCTTTCCTACGCCGGCACTAACCGGATCAGGTTCAAAGGGTGTTTCTCAGCCCGCGTAACGCACGGGCACCCCCAGCTAAGGGGTCAATTTATGGGTTTGAGAGGGAGAATGCAACTGCGGGGCCATGACCCAATGACATTCACCGCCTACCACTGGGGGTAAGGCCCCACTACCACCCCAAGGCCGTCTTGCACCCATCCGGCAAAGCGCTTAATCTTATAACCCTTTGTTCATACAGTCATTGCATCAGGAACTCAGCACCCAGCCGCCACATAAAGCTCCCTATCCCTATATATAAGGTATGTCACATGTCCGACCTGAATTTTGAGACCGCCCGCAAACAGATGGTGGAATGCCAGATCCGCACCTGGGAGGTATACGACCCGCAGGTGCTCGACCTCATGGAACGTGCACCGCGTGAGGATTTTGTGCCGGCGGCCTACCGCAATCTGGCCTACGCCGACCTGAATGTCCCCTTGAGCCAGGGACAGGTGATGATGCAGCCCAAGATGGAGGCGCGTCTGCTGCAGGCGTTGGATGTTCAGCCGACGGATAAGGTCCTCGAAGTGGGCACGGGCAGCGGCTACCTCACCTGGCTGCTGGCCAACCTGGGACGTGAGGTGATCAGCGTGGAGATCGATCCGGTCTTGAGCGCCCAGGCGGAAAAAACGCTTAACTCCCACGGCATCAAGAACGCGACCCTGGAAGTGGGCGACGCCGCGCGCGGCTGGGACCAGCACGCGCCCTACGATGTCATCCTCATTACCGGCTCGCTGCCGCTGTTTCCGCAGGCGTATCAGAATAGTCTGAACGTGGGCGGACGCATGGTCGCGGTAGTCGGGGCGTCGCCGGCCATGGACGTGCTGCTGGTGCGGCGCACGGCGGAAAATTCGTACACCCGTGAGACCTTGTTCGAGACCGATCTCCCGCCGCTGAAAAACGCCCAGGCCCCCGCCAGTTTTGTATTTTGATGACAACGCACTGAGGCAGGCTGCATGGAAATCGTACAACAATTACACGTGCGCGACCTGAAGGCGCGCCTCGACCAACCCGGCAATACACCGTTGTTGCTGGACGTGCGCGAGGCCTGGGAAATCCAGCGCTGCGCCCTCGACGGCGCGCTGCACATCCCCATGGGGCAGATCCAGACGCGTCTCGACGAGCTCGACCCCGAGCAGGAGATTGTGGTGGTCTGCCATCACGGCATCCGCAGCAACTCGGTGGCGAACTACCTGGCACGTAACGGTTTCGCCCGTCTCTACAACCTCGCCGGCGGCATCGATGCCTGGGCGCGGGAGATCGACAAGAACATGAACATCTATTGATTCTACACACCGACGGATACCATCAGATGCCACGATTCGAAACACCCGAGGAAGCGGAAGACGCCTTCTACCGTGCGTTCCAGAATCGCGACGCCGAAGCCATGATGGAAGTCTGGGCGGAGGATGAAAGCATCGTCTGCATCCACCCCACCGGCTTGCGCCTTGAGGGCCCGGCGATAATCGGCCGCCGCTGGCAGAATATCTTCGAGCACTCACCGGAAATGGAATTCACCATTTCCGACACTACGCGCACGCGCGAAGGCAGTATCGCGGTGCACGTGGTGTATGAACACATCCGTCTGCAAAAAAACGACCGCCACCAGGCGCCGGTGGTCGCGACCAATATCTACCGCCTTACGGACAAGGGCTGGCGCATGATCCTGCATCACGCCTCGTCCGGACAGCAGGCGGGGCCGCCGGCTCAGGGCGCGTTGCATTAGTTCTTAGTAATGGAGTGCGACGGCCAGCCGCTGCTATTAAGGTTTAGTGCCCTACCTAAGAGCCATATTA
>JAYSOL010000031.1:0-7992 GCA_043723045.1 Gammaproteobacteria bacterium
AAACGCTCCAGCGAACCGAGTATCGCCCGATGCAACATCACCGGTACCTGCTTGCTGCCGTCCGCGGCGATGTAGTAGGCACCCAGACGTCCGGGCATGGAGAAATCCACCTGGATGGTGCCGCACTGCCACACCCGCCCGATGCTGTCCTTCAGGGAGAACTCGATCTTGGGTCCGTAAAACGCACCCTCTCCGGGTTGCAGATCCCACGGCAACTTCTTGGCGTTCAGGGCCTGTTCCAAGGCGTGTTCCGCCTTGTCCCAGTTGTCGTCGGAACCGAGACGGTTCTCCGGACGGGTGGACAGGCGATACTGGATATCTTTGAAACCAAAATCGCTATAGACCTGGTGCAACAGGTCGATGAAATTCGCGACCTCCGACTGCATCTGGTCTTCGGTGCAGAAAATATGGGCGTCGTCCTGCACGAATCCGCGCAGGCGCATCAAGCCGTGCAGGGCACCGGACTGTTCATTACGGTGGCAGGAACCGAATTCCGCCAGCCGCAGCGGCAGGTCGCGATAGCTGGTGAGGCCCTGGTTGTAGATCTGGATGTGGCACGGACAGTTCATCGGCTTCACGGCATACGTCCGCTTCTCCGATTCCGTCACGAACATCTCACTGTGGAATTTCTCCCAGTGGCCGGATTTTTCCCACAGGCTGCGGTCCACCACCTGCGGGGTGCGTACCTCCTGGTAACCGTTCTGGGTCCAGAGCGCGCCCATATAATTCACGATCTGGTTGTAGATACGCCAGCCGCGCGGGTGCCAGAACACCATGCCCGGGGCTTCTTCCTGCAGATGAAACAGGTCCAACGCCTTGCCGATCTTGCGGTGGTCGCGCTTTTCCGCTTCTTCCAGGCGGTGCAGATAGGCATCCAGGGACTTCTTGTCCGACCAGGCGGTGCCGTAGATACGCTGCAGCATTTCATTGCGCGAATCGCCACGCCAGTAGGCGCCGGCCACCTTCATGAGCTTGAACGCCTTGAGCTTGCCGGTGTTGGGTACGTGCGGTCCGCGGCACAGGTCGATGAACTCGCCCTGGCGATAGAGCGAAATCTGCTCCCCCGCGGGAATGCCGCCGATGATCTCTGCTTTGTACGCCTCGCCCATATTGCCGAAAAAGTCGATGGCGGCCTCGCGCACCATCACCTCGCGCTGGACCGGCAGATCGCGCTTGGCCAGCTCGGCCATTTTGGCCTCGATGGTGCGCAGATCGTCTTCAGTGAAGCCGCGTTTGTAGGCGAAATCGTAATAAAACCCGTCTTCGATGACCGGCCCGATGGTCACCTGCGCGTCGGGATAGAGTTCTTTGACGGCCTGCGCCAGCAGATGCGCCGTGGAATGGCGGATGACTTCCAGACCTTCGGGGTCCCGTTCGGTGACGATGGCGAGGGTCGCGTCGTGATCGATGCGAAAGGAGGTATCGACCAGCTTGCCGTCCACCTTAGCGGCGAGGGCGGCCTTGGCCAGACCCGGTCCGATGGACGCGGCGACTTCGGCAACGGTAAGCGGTTGGGGATATTCCCGGCGACTGCCGTCGGGCAGGGTGATAACAGGCATGTGACGCGCTCTCTTCCTTTAGTGGCGACCTACACGAGGGGCCGCGTAAAGTTCGGTATTCAGTCAACTCACCCGGCAGGCTTTACCTCTGCATGCCGGGTGGAGTCAGAACTGGTGGGCGCGAGTGGGATCGAACCACCGACCACTACCATGTCAAGGTAGTGCTCTACCACTGAGCTACGCGCCCGTTGCAAGGGACGGCAAAATAGCACAGTTCCTTGGGCGCCCTCAAGCGGAAACAACATTCAGTTTTTCTTGACCTTGGGTCCAGGCTTCGCGGCGTCCTCGTCGGAACGGGCCATGGCACGGGCCAGCGCCTTGTTCTGCTGCTCGATGTATTTGAGCCACAGGGAAATGGCATCCTCATAGGGTACCGTACCTGCCTTCCGCATGACGACCTTGCCTTCCGGCCCCATGACGAAATTAATGAAACGCTTCACATCGGGATTGGTCTCCTGCATATGCGTTACCATATACAGCGGGCGATACAGCAGATACTTGCCATCGCGGATGTTCTCAAAGGTCGGCTCCTTGCCCTCCAGCTTGAGGATCTTGGCGATGCCCGTCAGTTTGCGCGCGCTGCTAACCCCTGTGACGCCGATACCGTTAGGATTAGTCACCATGTCTTTTTCCAGAGTGGCCGATTCCTCGACCACATGGGCGGCGACAAACTCCTCGTCATAGTCAGAGAACAGAATCTCGCGCAGCGTACGGCCGACACCGGAGATCTTGCCTTTGCGCACGTACAGCTCCACCGGCGCGTCCTTGCCGCCGAGCTGCTTCCAATTGGTGATCCGACCCTTCAGCAGATCGCGCATCTGGTCGAGGGTCATGTTGTCCACCGGATTGTCCTTGTGCACGATGACCACCAGCGCGTCCCAAGCCACCGGTGTCAGCTGCACGCGGCGCTCTTCGTGTATGGTCATGTTGGTCCTGCCGTCCTCCATGATATGCCGGCAGGTGCCGCCAATATTAACCTCTCTGGAAGATACCTGGCGGATACCCTTGGTGGCGCCACCGCCCTTAAGATCGATGTGCACCCCGGTCTTTTTTTCATAGGCCTCGGCCATCTCGGTCATAAAAGCCGTTTTTGAGATGCTACAACCGGCCCAGGTGAGTTTTTTCGCCGCCGGAGCGGCCGGAGTCGCTGGGGCCACCGCGGCGACCGTGACCACTGACCAGAATGACAAAACCACGACCAACGAACCATGCAAAAAGCTGCTCTTTAATATCGCACCCATAAGGGCCTCCCGTGCGCGGACCCGGATGGGTCCGCCAATAACAAACGTTAACGGAGGGGTGTGATTCCTTATCGAGTACAACCGCTCAATTCCGTGCGCCATGAAGGCAGAGTGTCTAAAACCCGCCATCCAAACCCTTCCAAATCCAAGCATAAACACAGCAACAACTATACCAATTCAGCACCGCACGATGTCTGCGTCCATTCGTCTGCCAAAACATACCTCTCAGGCGCTTATCGGAGCGGCCGCGAACGCATGTACCGATATCCCTAATACCCAACGGCATTCCTCAATGCCCAACAGCGTCACGTCTGGGTCTTTCAAAGTCGCTCCTTGGGTCCCGCCCGCTGTAAGTGTAGACCAGGCAACGATGATGCTTATTCCCCATTTATCGTTGTTTATTCAATTACCGCTTGTTACTGCCTGGTGCACACGCTAGTTTCTAGGGATGGACGACAAATCCAGGCGGGGACGGCTCTCACCTTAAATCAGTGCAGAAAACGCCTTTGACCCTATCTTAAATATGGCTCTTAGGTAGGGCACTACACATTTAATGAGGGAAATTCATGAAACAGACTGTGGAGCACCGACGCTTCAGCCGTATCCCCTTCGAGGGTAAGGCGTTTCTCCGTCACGGACAAACCCGCTGGGAGACCCAACTCCTGGATATCTCGCTGAAAGGGGCCCTGCTGACCCGGCCATCGGGCTGGCGGGGTGCCCTCGGCGATCCACTGGACCTGGAATTGATTTTTGACAATGGCGCACTGGTCCTGCGTATGGAAACCACCGTGGCGCACATCGAAGACGATCACCTTGGCCTGCACTGCCTGCACATAGACCTCGACAGCATGGCGCATTTGCGCCGCCTGGTGGAGCTCAATCTCGGCGATACCAGCCAGCTCAACCGCGAATTGAACGCGCTGGGGACGCCGACTAAATAAACGCCCCTCGAACCCCCCTCAGGCACGGCGCACATGGCTTTCCATGACGCCCAGAGTGCGTGCCTTGATCTTCTCTATCCGGTCGCGCAGCGCCGCCGCTTGTTCAAATTCCAGATTCCTGGCATGGGTGAACATTTCCTTCTCCAGCTTGGTCAATAACCGACTCAGGGCATCCGGCGCCAGGCTGGCATATTCCGCGGATTCCTCCGCGGCCATCAGTGCGTGGTGGGCATTGCCGCGCGAGGCCTTGGCGAACGTCACCCCTTCTATAATATCGCGCACCGCCTTGACAATACCCTGAGGCGTGATGCCATGGGCCAGGTTGTGGGCCAGCTGCTTGGTGCGCCGGCGATCGGTTTCGTCCAAGGCCTGGCGCATGGAGTTGGTGATTCGGTCGGCATAGAGGATGGCCTTGCCGTTGATGTGCCGCGCCGCGCGTCCCATGGTCTGTATCAACGAGCGGGTGGAACGCAGGAAGCCCTCCTTGTCTGCATCCAGAATCGCGACCAGGGATACCTCGGGGATATCCAAACCCTCACGCAGCAGATTGATGCCGATCAGCACGTCGAAGACACCGGCGCGCAGATCGCGGATAATCTCCACCCGCTCCACCGTGTCGATATCGGAATGCAGATAACGCACACGCACACCGTGTTCGGTGAAATACTCGGTCAGGTCTTCGGCCATGCGTTTGGTGAGGGTGGTGACCAGCACCCGCTCGCCGACTTCAGTACGTAAACGGATCTCGGACAGCAGATCGTCCACCTGGGTCGCCACCGGGCGGATATCCACCACCGGGTCCACCAGGCCTGTGGGCCGCACCACCAACTCGACGACGCTGCTGGCATGGGCCTCTTCGTAGGGTCCCGGCGTCGCCGAGACAAAGATGGTTTGGGGCGTCAAGGCCTCGAATTCCTCGAACTGCAACGGCCGGTTGTCCAGCGCCGACGGCAAACGGAAACCGTAGTCCACCAGGGTGGTCTTGCGTGCGCGATCGCCTTTGTACATGCCACCGATCTGCGGGATCGTCACATGGCTCTCGTCGATCACCAGCAACGCATTCTGCGGCAGGTAGTCGATGAGGGTGGGCGGCGGTTCGCCGGCGCCGCGTCCAGAGAGATAGCGCGAATAGTTTTCGATACCGGGGCAGTAGCCGAGCTCCTGCATCATTTCGATGTCCATGCGCGCGCGTGACTCCAGACGCTGGGCCTCCACCAGCTTGTCGAGGGCGCGCAGCTCCGCCAGGCGTTCACGTAATTCGTCTTTGATCTGGTCGATGCTGCCGAGGATGGTGGCACGCGGCGTGACGTAATGGGAGGACGGATAGATCGTGGCGCGGCTGATGCGGTTCTGCACTTCGCCGGTGAGCGGGTCGAATTCGCTTAAAGCCTCGATTTCATCCCCGAACAGTTCCACCCGCATGGCGATGCGCTCCGACTCCGCCGGAAAGATATCGATGACATCGCCGCGCACACGGAACGTCGCGCGGTGCAGCTCGTAGTCGTTGCGCGTGTATTGCAGTTCGGTCAGGCGTTGGAGGATGGCGCGTTGGTCCATGATCGCGCCGACCCGCAGGTGCAGTATCATCCCATGATACGACTCGGGGTCACCCAGTCCGTAGATCGCCGATACCGTGGCGACGATGATGGCATCCGGCCGCTCCAGCAGCGCCTTGGTGGCGGACAGGCGCATCTGCTCGATCTGTTCGTTGATGGAGGCGTCTTTCTCGATGTAGGTGTCGGACGACGGCACATAGGCCTCGGGCTGGTAGTAATCGTAGTACGACACGAAATACTCCACCGCGTTGTGCGGAAAGAAGTCGCGCATCTCGGCATACAACTGGGCCGCCAGGGTCTTGTTCGGCGCCATCACCAGGGTCGGGCGCTGCAGACGCTCCACCACGTTGGCGATGGTAAAGGTCTTGCCCGAACCGGTCACCCCGAGTAGGGTTTGAAAGGCCTCGCCGGCGGTCAGACCATCGATCAGCGCCTCGATCGCCTGGGGCTGATCGCCCGCGGGCTGGAAGGGACTTTCGAGTTTAAATTTCTGACTCATGGGCTTTGGTTAAGGCGAACATCCGGGTATATTACCGCAATTTTTACAGATCATCCGGGAAGAATATATTGTGAAGATCCGCCTGTCGGCGCGCGTTCAGCGCATCAAACCCTCCCCCACCCTGGCGGTGGATGCCCGTGCCAAGGAACTCAAGGCTGAGGGCAAAGACATCATCAGCCTCGGCACCGGCGAACCGGATTTCGATACCCCACAACATATTAAAGACGCCGCGATCCGCGCCATCCGCGACGGTTTTACCAAGTACACCGCGGTGGACGGTATCCCCTCCCTCAAACAAGCCATCATCGCCAAATTCAAACGCGACAACGGCCTCGACTACAGCCCCGAGCAGGTCCTGGTCTCGGTGGGCGGCAAGCAGAGCTTTTTCAATCTGGCCCAGGCCCTGCTGGATGCCGGTGACGAGGTAGTCATCCCTGCCCCTTACTGGGTCTCCTACCCGGACATGGTGCTGCTGGCGGACGCCACGCCGGTGATCATTCATGCGGGCATCCAACAGCAGTTCAAGATCACGCCGGAACAATTGGACGCCGCTATTGGCTACAAGACCCGCATGGTGGTCATCAACAGCCCGTCCAACCCCACCGGCAGCGTATATAACCGTGCCGAGCTCTCAGCCTTGGGCGAGGTGCTGCGTAAATACCCGGACGTGCTGATTGCCACCGACGACATGTACGAGCACATCCTCTGGTCCGGCGAGCCGTTCTGTAACATCCTGAATGCCTGCCCCGACCTCAAAGACAGCACCATCGTGCTGAATGGGGTCTCCAAGGCCTATGCCATGACCGGTTGGCGCATCGGCTACGCCGCCGGACCCAAGCCCCTGATCGGGGCGATGAAGAATATTCAGTCCCAGAGCACCTCCAATCCCACGTCCATTGCCCAGGTGGCGGCAGAGGCGGCCCTGAACGGCGATCAAGCCTGCATCGAACCCATGCGGCGTGCCTTTCGTGAGCGCCACGATCATGTGGTGGCGCGCCTCAATGCCATCCAGGGCATCCACTGCCTGCCCTCCTGGGGCACCTTTTATTCCTTCCCCTCGGTCCAGGGGATCATCAGCGCCTTGGACGGCATCAACAACGATGTGGAGCTGGCGGAATACATCCTGAACGAAGCCGGTGTCGCCGTCGTGCCGGGCTCGGCCTTCGGCGCCGAGGGATATCTGCGCCTGTCCTTCGCCACCAGCCTGGACAACCTGAATGCCGCCCTCGACCGCCTGGAGCGGTTGTTCGGTCGCGCCGAGATCTAACCTGATGATGGCCCGGCAACCTGCAGCCCTGCTGGGCCTACTGGCCCAGTGCGTTACCCTAGCGGCGGCGGACGACGATATCGCCGGTCGCGAACTGCGCTTTCTCCCCGCCCTCCCCGCTCAACCCATCCACTATCACCACAAACGCCTCACCCTGACAGCAGACTCCCTGGTGAGCGGCTGGGCCGATCACCAGCAGTGTCATTACCGTCTGGACCCGGTGGCGGCGCTGGAGGTGGTGTTTAAAAAAGAGCATGTGCGCAAGCTGGCCATCACCCGGGCCGAACACATCGGGCGGGCCTGGATCGAAGACAGCAGCGTGCAGCTGCAGAACGTCGGCCCCGGCGCGGTGCTGTGCATCGCGAGTGAGTCCCGGGTGCTCAAGCACGATGTGCTGACCGGCCGCTATACGTTAAACAGCGGCCCCTACATGCGCCGTTACCTGGATGGTTATTTTCCCATGCAGGTCACCCTGATCGTGGATTACCCCGCGACACTCCAGCTGGTGGATATGCAACCGCCGGAACTGCGCCTGCGCGCCATCGACCTGCCCGGACACCTGCAGGTCGACGCCGTGTTCGAGGGACAACTGGACATCGACCTTCGATTTACACCAAATAAGGTGGAAAACACACCACCAAAGCGGTAATCACCGCCTTGCCGCCCTCGCAGAGATACGCATAATAAGCACTCAGCCAGGGCAATAAAAAACCGCGGTACGGCGCAAGGACGCGACATCGCCACAGCCCGCAAACGACCCACACCTGCTCACAAGGACTGTGCCGACATGGACGTCAAGACCCATGCACGAAGGGGAATTTTCCGACCGCAGCGCCCACCACACCCTGCTGCCCACCCACCCGGCTGCCAACGTCAGCGCGCCTTCAGTCTGTTCGACATGCTCGTGACCCTCGTGGTCGTCGGCACCC
>JAYSOL010000032.1:0-3749 GCA_043723045.1 Gammaproteobacteria bacterium
GGGTATGCTCAGTGTTTCTGCGCCGGCGCACTGCTTACCGGGCGGGTTACAAACACCTGTTCCACGTCGACCGCGTCGAAGGTGTAGTGTTTGCCGCAAAACTCGCAATCGACGCTGACACTGCCCTGTTCCACCAGGAGGTTGCTGATGTCTTCGCGCCCTAACATGTGCAACACCGCCTCCACCCGCTCACGGGAACAGGAGCAGCGAAAACTTAAGACCGCGGGGGTAAACAGGCGTATATCCTCTTCATGATACAGGCGCCGCAGCACTTCCGCCGGCGGCAGCGTGAGCAGTTCCGACGGGGTGAGGGTGGTCGTGAGTTCCACGGCGCGCGGCCAAAGATCCGTATCCTCGCTCGCGCCCGGCAGGCGTTGTAGCAGCAGGCCGGCGGCGCGGGTGTCGTCGCAGGCCAGCCATACCCGTGTTTCCACCTGCTCCGACTGGGCGTAGTAGCGTTCCACGGCCTGTGCCACGGTCGCGCCCTCCAGATTGACGATGCCCTGGTAGCGTTCTTCGCCTTTGCGTGGCTCCACCGTAATCACCAGGCGCCCATCCCCCACCAGCCGGTCGAGGGTTTGCTCGAAGGGTGCATCGTCCCAGTGGGCCACGGCGCGCAGTGTGTGATCGCTGGTGCACTCCACCACCAGCAGGGTCAGGGGCCCGCCGCCCTGGATCTGCAATATCAGGCGGCCATCGAACTTGAGGGTGGCCGCCAGCAGCGCCGCCGCGGCCATGAACTCTCCCAGCACTGTGCGGATGGGTTCCGGATAGACGCGGCGTTCAAGGATGGCGCGAAAGCTGGCGTCGAGGTGCACGATCTCGCCACGCACCGGCGCATGCTCGAACACGAAACGCGATAGCACGTCGGAATCACGCATGCGGGGCAGGGCCGGAGAGTAACGACAAATTAAATAATAAGGTGAGCATGACCACATTCTACCCCGGTGGCCGCCACAAAGCTTCCCAGGCATGGCTCAGGCGCTGAGCGGCAGCAGGAAGGCGAAGGTGGTGCCGAGCTTAAGGGTGCTGTCGACCTGGATGCGGCTGCCATGCAGTTCGAGGATGCGCTGCGCGATAGCCAGGCCCAATCCGCCGCCGCTGGAGTGCTGCGTCGGGTCCTGGCGCGCGCGATAGAAGCGCTCGAACACATGCGGCAGGTCCTCCGGCGCAATGCCGCAACCGGTATCGGACAGACGTATGGCCACCGCGGCCTTTTCCGTGGTGAGCGAAAGGTGCACACGCCCGCCGGCCGGGGTGTAGCGCAGCGCGTTCTCGATAAGGTTGCCGAGCACGCGCGCCATCAGCCCGATGTCGGCGGTTACCTGGGGCGGATCCTCCGGCAGCGTCACCTCGAGCTGCACCTGCCGACCTTCCGCCGCGAGGCGGAAGGTCTGCGCCACGTCCTGCATGAGTTCGGCGATGGGAAAGCGTTCACACTGGGGTTTGATCTGATTGGCATCAAGCTTGGCCAGTTCAAACAGTTCGCCCACCAGATGGTTGAGACGCGCGGCATGTTTGCCCGCGATCTCGAGGTAGCGCCGCCGCTCCTCCGGGTCGAGCCGGTCGTGTTGCAGCAACAGCGTTTCCACATAACCCTGTACCGCCGCCAGCGGTGTGCGCAGATCGTGCGACACATTGGCCACCAGTTCGCGCCGCAGCCGGTCGCTGTCCTGCAGTCCTTGCACCTGTTGGCGGATGCGTGCCGCCATGACGTCGAAGCTGAAGCCGAGGCGGTCGATCTCGTCGCCGCGCGCGCCGTGCTGGCTGAAGGGTTGGACATCGGTGAAATCACTGGCACGGAACTGCTCCAGCGCGCGGGTCAATCGGCGCAGCCGGCGCGTGAGGGCGGCGAACAGGGTGAGGCCGGCCAACAGGGCGAACACCAGGCTGGCGGCGACCGCCGCCAGGCCGAGCTGGACGATGAAACTGCCCTGCAAGAGCGACAGCAAACTGTCGTAATCTTCGCCACCCAGGATGACGTACAAATAGCCTTCGAGTGGGCCGCTCTCCGGCACGCGCGCGGCGGAGAAAATCTTGTGCCCCGCCGCTTGGCGCGGATCGTCGCCGAAGATTGGCAGTGCGTGTGTCCCGTCGAGGTAGTCACGGATAGGCGCGAGGGTCACCGTGGTGCGTTGCACCTTGCCGGGGGGAGCGGAGTACGCGAGCACGCGGCCTGCGGGGTTGAGTAGGTACACCTCGATGGCCGGGTTCACCGCCATGAGCTGATGGAACAACACCTCGAGGGCCGGCCGGTTGACGCGCCCGGCGCGCAACAGCGGTGCCTCGGCGGCGATATGCGCGGCCAGGTCGCGATTGAGTTTCTGCGTCGCCTCCTGCTGATACATGTCCAGGGAAACGCCGGCGATCCCCAGGAACAGCAGCCCGACCAGCAGGAACAGCCCCAGGAGTACCGCCGCCAGTTTGGTATACAGCCGCCGGCGTATCGTCATGTGTCGCTGTCGCCAGCGAACTTATAGCCGACGCCCCAGACCGTGCGCACGTAGTCCGGCTTGGCGGGATTGCTCTCGATCTTGGCGCGCAGGCGGTTGATGTGAGAGTTGACGGTGTGTTCGTAACCGTCGTGCGCATGGCCCCACACGGCGTCGAGCAGCTGCGCGCGGGTATACACCCGCCCCGGATGTGCGGCGAAATGCGCCAGCAGGTCGAACTCGCGCGCGGTAAGGGCGATGGCATGTCCCGCGAGGGTCACCTCCCGCGTGTCCAGATCGATGGCCAGCGCGCCGGCGTGTATCCGTAGTGCGGCGGCGGGCGCTGCCGGCGAACGCGCCAGTTCCGCGCGCCGCAAGATGGCCTTCACGCGTGCCGCCAGTTCCAGCAGGCTGAAGGGTTTGGTGAGATAGTCGTCCGCCCCTAACTCCAGACCCAACACCCGGTCGAGTTCCGATGTCTTGGCGGTCAGCATCAGTATGGGTGTGTAGTTGGCCTGTTCGCGCAGCCGCCGGCACAGCTCCAGGCCGTCCATGTGCGGCAGGCGCAGGTCGAGAATGATCAGATCGTAGGCATGCGCCATGGCGCGCGCCAGTCCCTGCACACCGTCGTGCACCACGTCGATGTGACTACACAGCTCACGCAGGTTGACGTCCAGCAGGTGGGCGATGTCCGTGTCGTCTTCGACCACCAGGAATGAGCGCGGCATAATCGCCTTGTGTTTGAATGGATCAGGTGCTTGATAGGCCGGCGGTTCAACAACGGCACAGCGATGCGCCGCGCAGTTCTGCCGCATTTCTAAATACTGAAAACTTTAGTCGCAGAACAGGGATGAATCCTGACAGGCAGGCCGTGCCCAGGGCGAAGTAGTCTGACGGCTCGACCCTCGCTCCGGGTTGCCGGCCACGGATCGCACCCTCGGAACGGACCAGGGGATAAGACGTAAGTACTTGATTGGTGAAGGCTACGGGGACCACACCCCAAAGCGGGCTTAGGCCTGAAAGCGGCGTTTAGCCGCTGATGAACGCAGATAAACGCGCAGTGGTCAGTGCGTGGCCTGTGTTGGCCCAGTCACACTAGATGCCCTGCGTGCCTCAGCCCGCCGCGGAGCGCTCGGCGCGTTTGCGGTCGGTTTCCTTGAGGAAGCGCTTGCGCAGGCGGATGTGCTGGGGGGTGACCTCCACCAGCTCGTCGTCCTCGATGAACTCCAGGGCGCGTTCGAGGGTGAGCTGGATCGGCGGCACCAGCGTGATGGCATCGTCCGTACCGGAGGCGCGCACGTTGGTGAGCTGCTTGCC